>NZ_JBEYYO010000010.1:0-11160 GCF_040645615.1 Glycomyces sp. NPDC046736
GGCGGCGGGCGGCGGGCGGCGGGCGGCGGGCGGCGGGCGGCGGGCGGCGGGCGGCGGGCGGCGGGCGGCGGGCGGCGGGCGGCGGCGAGAGTATGTCGTACCTTCGCGCGATCATTGCAACCGGGGGCAGTCGAGTTCGGACACGCCCGACCGCAGGGGTCGACACACGCACCCGGGCGTGTCGCGACACAGTCGCCCCCGAATCAATGATCGCGCGGTGGTACGACATCGCCCCGAAGCGAGCGACACTCGCACGCGCGAGCGGGGGCCGGGGCGGCAGCGGTAACGGCAGCGGCAGCGGCAGCGGCAGCGGCAGCGGCAGCGAGTGTCGGTGGCTCGCGCGATCATTCGAACCGGGGGCGCTCGTGTCGCGACACGCCCGAGCGCGGGGGTCGGCGCCGCGTGTGGTGGCGGCTTCGGCCGGAGATGCGCGGCAGCGATGCTGAACCACCTGCCGAATACGGAGACGGCCCCGGGGCAAACCCCGGGGCCGCTTATTCGTCAGTGCTTACCAGCGGTCACGACGTTCGCGGTCGCCTCGGAAGCCGCCGCGTTCGCCGCCCTCGCGGTTGCCGTAGCCGCCGCGGCCTCGGTCGTTGCCGTAGCCGCCGCCTTCACGGTTGCCCCGGAAGCCGCCGCGGTCGTTGCCGCCGCTGTAGCCGCCTCGGCCGCGCTCGCCGTAGCCGCCGCCGCGGTTGTCACGGTCGCCATAGCCACCGCGCGAACCGCCGTAGCCGCCGCGGTTGTCACGGTCGCCGTAGCCGCCGCCTTCACGGTTGCCCCGGTAGCCGCCGCGGTCGCCGCCTTCACGGTTCCCACGGTAACCGCCACGGTCACCGCCCTCGCGGTTGCCCCGGTACCCACCTCGGTCACCGCCCTCGCGGTTGCCGCGATATCCACCGCGGTCGCCGCCTTCACGGTTCCCTCGATAACCGCCACGGTCGCCGCCGCCTCGGTTGCCATAGCCGCCGCGACGGTCGTCGCGCTCGCGGCGCGGGCCGCGGTCGCGGGACTTCGACGGGCCTTCGATGATCTCCTTCTCGGCCTGCTCGCGAAGGCGGGTGGCCTCGGTGCGCAGGCCCGCGGCGTCCTCCTTCAGGCGCTCGATCTGACGCTCGAGGCGCTTGACCTCGTCGTCGTTGCGAGTCGCCTGGTGCTCGGCCGAGACCGCGCGCAGGTCGGTGAAGTTGCGCGCGCCCATGAGCTCGGTGAGCTCGGGGTCGAAGTTGTCGTTCACGTAGTGGCGCTTGGCGTCCACTCCGGCGCGCTCGATCAGGCTGAACATGCTGCGGTTCTGGTGCGGGAGCACGAGAGTCGCCACGTGGCCCGACTGCCCGGCGCGCGCCGTGCGGCCCGCGCGGTGCAGGTAGTCCTTGTGGGTCTTGGGCGGGTCGACGTGGAGGACCATGTCGACGCCGTCGACGTGGATGCCGCGCGCGGCGACGTCGGTGCAGACCAGCGCGTCCAGGCGGCCGTTCTTGAAACGGTCGAGGACCTTGGAGCGGTCGACCTGCGACATGCCGCCGTGGAGGCCCTCGGCGTTGACGCCGGACTCGCGCAGCTCGTCGGCGATGCGGTCGACGGCCAGCTGGGTCCGCACGAACACCATCGTCAGGCCCGGGCGGGCCGCGACGGCGGCGGTCATGGTGGCCTTGTCCCTCGGGCCGATGAGCATGAGGTGGTGGGTCATGGTGGTGACCGAGCCGGCGGGCGGGTCGACCGAGTGCGTGACCGGGTCGGTCAGGTACTTCTTGACCAGGACGTCGATCTCCTGCTCCAGAGTGGCGGAGAACAGCATGCGCTGGCCGCCCTCGGGGAGCTGGTCGAACAGCTCCTGGACCTCGGGCAGGAAGCCCATGTCGGCCATCTGGTCGGCCTCGTCGAGCACGGCCAGTTCGACCTCGTCGAGCGAGCACTCGCCGCGGCGGATCAGGTCGCGCAGGCGGCCGGGGGTGGCGACGAGCATGTCGACCCCGGCGCGGAGCGCGTCGATCTGGCGCGAGAACGCGGTGCCGCCGCACACGACCTTCATGTCGATGCCGACGGCGTCGCCGAAGGTCTGGAGCGAGTCGGCGACCTGGATGGCCAGTTCGCGGGTGGGCGTCAGGATGATCGCCCGCGGGTGCTTGGCCCGGGTGCGACCGCCCGCGGCGAGGCGGGCGAGGGCCGGGAGGCCGAAGGCGAGGGTCTTGCCCGAGCCGGTCTGGCCGCGGCCGAGGACGTCGCGTCCGGCGACGGCGTCGGGGATCGTGGCGGCCTGGATCGGGAAGGGCGTGAGGATGCCCCGCTCGGCCAGCGCGGCGGTGATCTTCTCGGGGAGGCCGAGGTCTTCGAAGGTGGGGCCGGTGTAGACGGGGACCTCGTCGGTCTCGACGGTGAACTCCTCGGCGGGGGCCTCGGTGGTCTCGGGGGCGGTCGCGGCGGGGGCCGCGGTCGCTTCCGCAGTGGTCTCGGCCGGGGTCTCGGCGGCGGGGGCGGCCTCGGGGGCGCTCACCTCTGCGGCCGGTGCGGCCTGGGGGGTTTCGGTGGTTTCGGGTGCGGTGTCCGGTGCACTGATGGCAGCGTCGGGCACAGTCGGGTCAATAGTCATGGTTCGCCTTCCGCGAGAACGACTTCGTGAGTGACGCACGTTCCGCGGATAATTCGATTCACCATGAGCCGACGGTGATGGGGCGGGACGCGCCTGATCGGGCCACTATGAGGGCCAGCTAATGACAATAGCCGACCGAGGGCGGCTGTCGCCACCTACTCGGCCGACTTGTGCCTGGAGACACCATTTCCGCGGCTTCGCCGCGCGTGAGGGAGTCGGGTGTCACGACTCGGCTTTGTAGAGGAACTCCCCGATCGCGTCGACGATCTCGTACCCGAGGGTGACGTTGATGCCGATCATGGGGGCGTTAACATCCGCGTTGTCGGTCCAGATGCGACGGACGCCGGGGAAGTTCTCGCGGACCAGGAGCAGGTTCTCGAGTTTGAGCAGGAGTCCGAGGCGGTGGCCGCGGTGGTCCTTGTCCACGATGGTGATGCCTTGGAAGGCTTCGGGATAGGTGTGGTCGTCGTAGCAGAACACGGCGGTGTTGGCGACCACTTCGCCGCTGGCGCGGTGGCGGGCCACGGTCTGGACGGGGATGACGCCCATGGCCTCGTTGCGTTCGGCCTTGGCCTGCTTGAGTTCGACGTCGATGTGCTCGGGTTCGAGTTCGAGGTCGCCCAGGGGGACTTCGGCGAGGATCGTGGAGTCGATCCGGGCCATGGTCTCCATGAGCTCGTCGGGGGTGCGGCCGATCCAGGAGATGATCTCGTAGTCCTCGCCGGCGGCGGTGCGGGCCTGAGCGAGGAGGTCCTGCTCGACGGCGGGGTCGAGGGCGTCCACGGCGCAGCTGCGGTTGATCGAGGTGAGCGCGAGCTTGAGGCCGCGCTTTTCGAGGAACCGCTGGCCCTCGTCGGAGCGCTTGACGCCGTCTTCCCAGGTCATTCGGGTCTGGACGGAGAGGTCGGTGCGGCCTTCGGCGCGGCCGAGGGCGATGAAGTGGTCGTAGAGGGCGGTGCCGACGCCGCGGCGGCGCAGGTCGGGGCGGACGTAGATGTCGGCCCAGCCGAAGTGGAGGTTCTCGCGGCTCGGCAGGCCGATTTCCAGCAGGCCCGCGACTTCGCCGTCGAGTTCGGCGACGAAGGTGAGGTGGCGTTCGTCGGGTGGAGGGTAGGACAGTCCTGCGATGAACTTGCCGCGGTGGTGGGCGGGGCTCTCGGGGCAGTCGGCCTCGTGGGCGGCGCGGAGGACCTCGAAGGCTCCGGCGACGAGGTCGCCGTCGGCGGGGTCGAGTTCGCGGATGGTGGCTTCAGTCATGGGGTCAGTGTGGACAGGTGTCGGGATCTGCGGCAACCGAATTACGAACTCGGCGGGCGCCCCGCTCGGGGCGCCCGCGGGCCGGTCAGGCGAGCTTGCGCTGGTAGTCGGCGTTGGCGTCGACGGTGGTGTAGCCCATGAGCTCGTTGATGGCGATCATGTGGGCGTTGACGTCGGCGTTGTCGGTCCAGATGTGCGCGAGGTCGGGGAAGGTCGCGCGCAGTTGGCGGAGGTTCGCGAGTTTGACGAGCAGGCCGAGGCGGTGGCCGCGGTGGCCGGGGTCGACGATGGTGATGCCCTGGTGGCCGTTGACCTCGTCGCCTTCGTCGACGGCGACGGCGGTCCAGGCCACGACTTCGCCGGTGGCGCTCTCGACGGCCACGGTGTGGGACCAGCGGCGGCCTTCGACCGCGTAGACCGCTTCCTTGGCGCGGAGCTTCTCGGGGGTCATGGCCTCGGGGGCCATCTCGATCTCGCCGAGGGGGATCTCGCTGACGATCATGGTCTCCATGCGGCACATGGTGTCCACGAGGTCGTCGGGGGTCGCGCCGATCCACTGGCGGACCTCGTAGGCGTCGCCGGCCTTGGCGAGGGCCTCGTCGAAACGTCGGGCCTCTTCATCGGCGCCGAGGGGGTCGACGGGGCTGCGGCGGTTGACGGTGGTGAGGGCGAGCTCGTAGTCGCGGCGGGCCAGCGCGGCCGCGCCGATCCCCTCGCGCGCGGGGCCGCCTTCCCAGTAGACGGGGACGGAGGTGAGGGCGGTGGTGCGCCCGTCGGCGGCGCAGCGGCGCTCGACGAGGTCGAGCAGGGCCGCGCCGTGGCCTTGGCGGCGGTGCTTGGGGTGGACGATGATGTCGAAGAACGCGAGTTCGGTGTTCTCGTCGGTGAAGTACGCGATGCGGGCGTAGCCGACCAGGACGTCGCCTTCGAGGGCGGCGAACCAGTGCTTCTCGCGCCCGGGGAAGGCGTGGGTGAAGGTGGTCTTGAAGAACCGCTCGGTCTGGGAGGGGTTCTCGGGGGTGTCGGCGTCGTGCGCCGCGGCGATGAGCGCGAAGGCCTGATCGATCAGATCGGGACGCTTGGCGTCGAATTCGATGATTTCCACGGGCCCAGTGTGACGTGTGGGGGCGAGCGCATCAATCGCAAATTTCCGTATGGGCCGTTCGGCTGATGATGCTCGGCCGTTCGTAGGATGCGGAGGTGGGCCACGCTGCCCGTCTAGCTAGGTACCCACACCTTTTCTCTTCACGGAACGGAGCCGATCGTGAGCGGACCCACCGCCCCTTCAGGGGCACCGCCGACGCGGCAGACCGAGTTCGAGGACTTCGTCAGAGCCCGCTCCGGGGCGCTGTGCGCCGCGGCGTACCTGCTCACCGGCGACCGCGGCCTCGCCGAAGACCTCGTGCAGGACGCCCTGGCCCGCACCTGGCGGTCCTGGAAGCGCCTGCACCGCACCGCCAACGCGGAGGCCTACACCAGGCGCACCATGTACCACCTGCACGTCAGCCGCTGGCGGCGCAGGAAGGTCGCCGAGATCACCAGCGAGGAGCTGCCCGAGCGGGCCGACGAGAGCGGCGACGAGTCCGAGACGGCCCTGCGGGTCGCCGTCCACGCCGCGCTGCTGTCGCTGCCGGCGAACCAGAGAGCCGCGATCGTGCTGCGGTACTTCGAGGACCACACCGAGGCCAGCGCGGCGGCGATCCTCGACTGCCCGGTGACGACGTTGCGGTCGCGGGTCCAGCGGGGGCTGCGGCGGCTGCGGCGGTCCTTCCCCGATCTGGTGCTCGGTTTCGCCGAGGCGCCGACCGCCGCTTGGGAGCGGGAATTCGAGCACGCGAGAGGAGAGTCCAATGAATGACTCGATTCGTGAAGTACTGCAAGGGATCGCCTCGGACGGCTCCGCTCCGTCCGATGACCTGGCGGCCGGGGCGTACAAACGGGCCCGGCGCATCGGCAGGCAGCGCATGGCGGTCGTGGCGGGACTCGCCGTGGTCGCGGTGGCCGCGGTCAGCGTGGGCGGGGTGGCCCTCGCGGGGATGAACGATACGACCGAGCCGCCCCCGGCGATCAACCCGACGACCGAGGCGCCGACCGAACCGGAGGAGACCTTCCAGGAGGACGAGGACCCCGACGAGGGCCAGGGCGGTGAGATCGACTGCGAGCGGCCTGCGAGCGACTGGTCGGGCTGGGGCGACTCGGACTCGATGCGGCCGCTGACCGAACTGCCCGAGGAACTGTACGTGCTGCTCGGCTCGAACGAGATGCCGCTGATGCAGGTCCACCGCTACGACGGCGCGGGCAACGAGTACGTGATCGAAGGCGAGACCTACCGGCCGCGGATCGCACCCGACGGGAACCGGTATGTCACGGCCATGGACTGCTCAGGTGGCATCAATCTGCTCGACGACGCTGCCGAAGGCTTGGCGAGCATCGGCATCGACTCGATGTACTGCACGCCGTCGTGGTCTCCGGACTCCAACTTCGTCACGATCACCACGCCGTCGCCTGATTTCGACGACCGCTACCTGCTGAACCTGGAGACCGGGGAGCAGACCGAGCTGCCCGAAGAGGTCTCGTGCTCACCGGTCTGGTCGGGGGACGGGCAGTACCTGGTGGACTTCAACGTCGCGATGCGCCCTGACGGCTCGGATCGAGTCGACTTCCCGGCGGCGGCGACGTGGAGCACCGATAGCGAACTCCCTGGCCTGTCCGGGGTCTCGGCCGACCTGGGCCGGGCGTGCCTGCAGATGTACGACGCCGAATACGGGGCGTCGGGCCACATCAGCCCGTGGCGGTGCGACAAGTACGTGGACACCGCGACCGGTGAGGAACTGGAGCTGCCGGTGGCCACCGAAGGCGACGTGCACGTGGTGTTCCTGGTCGACGGGGCGATGATCGTGGGCGACCAGGTGGGCGACCGTCTCGACGTGACGCTCGTGTCTGCGTCCGGATCGGTCCTGGACGAGCGTGTGCTCGACGTCGGCACGTGGACCACGGCGCAGATCGAGGGGTACTACACCGGCTGAGACAGGGCCCCTGGGGCCGGACACCACAGAAGCCGCTGTCCTTCAGATGAAGGGCAGCGGCTTCGGCTCTAGTTGCTTAGAGAGCGCGCAGGTTAGCGGCCTGCGGGCCCTTCTTGCCCTGCTCCACGTCGAACTCCACGCGCTGGTTCTCTTCCAGGGAGCGGTAGCCGTTCCCGGTGATCGCGGTGAAGTGGACGAAGATGTCCGGGCCGTCGCCATCAGGAGCGATGAAGCCGAAGCCCTTGTCGGAGTTGAACCACTTAACGGTGCCTTGCGCCATTACTGTATTTCCTTGCGATGTTGATTTTCAGACCCGCCGCCTGCCCTAACCTGGGGGTTTACTCCTGGGTGGACAACCCGGCGTGATGGTCCGAGATGTGCCGCCATTGCTGGCGCTTCACCAATCCGGTGCTTTCGAACCGAACTGGCCTCTGGACACTACAGTACCCCTGCTTTCCTGAAACCTGGCAGCACAAAATTTTCCTCACATTCGGGGTGCGCGACCTGCGATTTCACAACGCGCCCCCCATTGAATGTGATTCAGCACACTTACGCGGCGGTGGAGAGCGCCGCGTCCGGGCTCGGACCGGCGAACTGGGTGCGGTACAGGTCGGCGTAGAGGCCGCCGGTGCCCACGAGCTCGTCGTGGCTGCCGGTCTCAACCACGCGGCCGTCTTGGAGGACCACGATCCGGTCGGCGCGGCGCACCGTGGAGAGTCGGTGGGCGATGACCAGGGACGTACGGCCCTCCAGGGCCGAGTCCAGGGCCCGCTGCACGGCCGCCTCGGACTCGGAGTCCAGGTGGGCGGTGGCCTCGTCCAGGATCACGATCGGCGGGGCCTTGAGCAGGACCCGGGCGATCGCCAGGCGCTGCTTCTCGCCGCCGGAGAACCGGAAGCCCCGCTCCCCCACGACCGTGTCGAGGCCCGTCTCCAGGCGGCGCACGGTGTCGCCGATCTGGGCGCGGTCGAGCGCGGACCAGATCTCCTCGTCGGTGGCCCCGGGCCGGGCGTAGCGCAGGTTCTCGCGCACCGTGTCGTGGAACAGGTGGGCGTCCTGGGTGACCATGCCGATGTGGTCGGTGAGCGAGTCGGCGGTGAGCTCGCGGACGTCGACACCGCCGACCTCGACCGCGCCGCCCGACACGTCGTACAGGCGCGGGACCAGGCTGGCCGTGGTGGACTTGCCGGCGCCCGAAGGGCCGACCAGCGCCACGAGCTCACCGGGCTGGACCGCGAAGGACACGTCCGTCAGGATCTGGCGGCCCGAGTCGGAGCGGTCGGGGCGGGCGAGGTCCTCCAGGCTCGCGAGCGAGACCTCGTCGGGGCCGGGGTAGCGGAAGTCGACGTCGCGGAACGTGATCGACGCGGCGCCCGGCGGGAGGGTCTTGGCGTCCTCGGCCTCGCGGATGAGCGGCTTGAGGTCGAGGACCTCGAAGACCCGCTGGAAGCTCACCAGAGCGCTCATGACGTCCACGCGGACGTTCGACAGGGCCGTCAGCGGCCCGTAGAGGCGGGTCAAGAGCAGCGCGAGGGTGACCACGGTGCCGGCGCTGAGCTGGCCCGCGAAGACCAGCGCGCCGCCCAGGCCATAGGCGAGGGCCTGGGACAGGCCCGCCACGACCGTGAGCGCCACGATGAACGTGCGCGCGTACATGGCGGTGGTGACACCGATGCCGCGCACGCGGTCGGCCTTGCCGGAGAACTCCGAGGACTCGGTGCCCGGGCTACCGAAGAGCTTGACCAGCATCGCGCCGCCGACGTTGAAGCGCTCGGCCATCTGGGTGTTCATGGCCGCGTTCAGGTCGAAGCTCTCCTTGGTGAGGGCCGCGAGCTTGCGGCCGACCCACTTGGCGGGCACCAGGAACACCGGGACCAGCACCAGCGAGAGCAGCGTGATCTGCCAGGACTGGAAGAACATCACGCCGATGATGAGCGTGACGGCGATGCCGTTGGAGACGAGCCCGGAGAGGGTGCTCGTGAAGGCGCGCTGGGCGCCCATGACGTCGTTGTTGAGCCGCGAGACCAGAGCGCCGGTCTGCGAGCGGGTGAAGAACGCGACCGGCATGGACTGGACGTGGTCGAACACGGCCCGGCGCAGGTCGAAGATGATGCCTTCGCCGAGGCGCGCACCGTACCAGCGCATCGCGAGGTTGAGGCCGCCTTCGAACAGGGCCAGTCCGGCGATGACGGCGGCGATCGTGATGACGCCGCGCTGGGTGCCGGAGGCGCTGGTGAGTTCGTTGACGATGTCGCCCGCCAGGACGGGCGTGGCCACGCCGATGGCCGCGATCGCGGTCACCAGGGCCAGGAAGAGGGAGATGTCGCGGGCGTAGGGCCTCGCGAATCGGATGATGCGGCGCTTTACGCCGCTGGAGAGGGTGACGCCTTTGAGGTCGTCGGCTCGGCGCATCGAACGCATCGCGTCCCGGCCGGCAGGTCCCATATTCGCCATAGGGCCTCCTGAGTGCAGGTGCCCGTATGCGTCTAGTGGGGTGGGGCTCGGGCAGTTTCCGTCTTGTTTCCAGACCGGTCAACGCCGAAGGTGGGATGTTTTATTTCCCCGAGCCCTTGCGCGCCCCTCCCCGAGTGCGGAAATCGACACCGGCCTCGGCCAGGAGGCGGTGGACGAAGCCGTAGGAACGGCCGATCGAGGCCGCGATGTCGCGGATGCTGCGTCCGCGGTCGTATTCGGCGGTGACGTACTCGGTGAGGTCGCGGCGCTCCTCGCCGCGGACCTGGCGGTTCCGATCGGGACGGGACGGGTCGGACCGGTCCGCGCCGCGCTGCGTTGGCACTTCGGAAGTCATGAGTCCTTTCCTACGCACGGAGGGTGATGGAGGAACGTTGTGAAGTTTGCCGGACTTTTCTCGCCCGGCGGTCGGTTGTGTCGGATACCCGATAGTTTCGTGAGGTGACCGCACCGCAGACCTCCTACACCGACCGGGTCGAGGCCCTCGCCCCGCTGAGGCGACGCCATGACGTGCTGCGCGACATCGCGATCTGGCTGATCCTGTTGGTGGCGACGCTGACGCTGGCGTCGGTGGCGGTGTCGACCTCCGAGGTGATCGGTCCGGCCACGCTCCCGTGGTGGCCGGCCCAGAACCTCTCGCTGCACGTGACCGCCGGGATGGTGGTCGCGCCGTTGACGGCCGTGGCCGTGCTCGCGGCGGCCTCGCGCCCGGCGGCGGCGCGGATGTCGTGGAACACGCTGCTGGTGGTGTCGTACCTGGCTTCGATCACGTGGTCAGCCGCGCTGCACACCAATGTGGAGCCGACCACGATGTCGACGGCGACCCCCGGGGCGCGCAGCGCGATCGCACTGCTGGTGTCGTTCACCGGTTCCGAAGCGGGCCTTGCGATCACGGTGATCGCACTGTCCTGTCTGGCGGTACCGCTGACGCTGGTGGCGGTGAAGTCGGTGTCCGGGCCGGTGGCGGCGCGGGCGCTCGCGCCGCTGCTGATCCTGGGGCCGTGGGCGGCCTGGGCCACTTTGGGGATCGACGGGATCGCGGCGGCCGCGTGCGCGGCGGTGCTCGCGTGCGGGGCGGTGGTCTCGGAGCGGAAGGTCAAGCGCGCGGACGCGTTCTGGGGCGCGGCGGCGGCGGGCGGGCTGCTCGGGATCGCGGCGCTGCTGTCCTACGGGGCGGCGTGGTTCGCGGTCTCGTTGCTGTGCTTGTACTTCGCGCGGCGCAGGCCCACGCAGATCCTGGTCTCGGCCGCGGCGGCGCTGGCGGTGCTGGGGTTGGCCGCGGCGGCGGGGAGCTCGTGGCCGTACGGGCTGGTGGACACCTACAACGCGGCGATCGGCGAGATCGCGGCGCACCCCGGGCAGCTGTGGTGGCTGGCGCTGATGCCCGCGCTGGTGTGCGTGGCGTGCGGCCCGGCGATCGTGGAGAGCCTGCGGCGCTTCGGGACGAGCACGGCGTGGCCGCTCATGATCGGTCCGCTGCTGGCGCTCATGATCGCGCCGCTGAGCGGCTCGAACCCCGAACGCCCCGAATACGGCTGGATCGCGTTGTGCCCGTGGCTGATCGTGGCAGCGACGGCGGGAACGAAGCGCGGCAAAGCGGTCCGGGTCCCGCTGATGACGGCCGCGACAGGCGCCTGCGCGGCCGTGATCCTGATGTACTCGGGCTGACCTCGCGGGGGCGGCCATCCCTAGCCCCCACCCACCCAGAGGGGAAAAGGTAGTCGCCACTTTGCCGCTCGGGTACGACAAGAACGGGGCCGCGGCGGCGAAATGTCACCCGAAAGCGTGCGCAGACGCGCGCGGCCCTCGCGAAGC
>NZ_JBEYYO010000010.1:11258-182669 GCF_040645615.1 Glycomyces sp. NPDC046736
GCGACACGCGAAGCGACACGCGAAGCGACACGCGAAGCGACACGCGAAGCGACACGCGAAGCGACACGCGAAGCGACACGCGAAGCGACACGCGAAGCGACACGCGAAGGGGCGGGCCGAAGACGGCCCGCCCCTTCGCGTTCGCTCAGGCGAGTTCGACCAGTTCCATCAGGTCGTCGGACCAGAGGTCCTCGTCGCCGTCGGGCAGGAGGATCGCCCGTTCGGGGCGGAGGGCTTCGACCGCGCCCGGGTCGTGGGTGACCATCACGATCGCGCCGCTGAAGCCGTCGACCGCGTCGAGGACCTGCTGGCGACTCGCCGGGTCGAGGTTGTTCGTGGGCTCGTCCAGGAGCAGCACGTTCGCGCCCGAGCAGACCAGGCTCGCCAGCGCCAGCCGCGTCTTCTCGCCGCCCGACAGCACGCCGACGGGCTTGTGCACGTCGTCGCCGGGGAACAGGAACGCGCCGAGGATCTTCCGCAGCTCCGAGTCGGGCAGGTCGGCGCCGGAGTCCGAGGCGGCCGACTGCATCTGCTCCAGGACCGTGCCGGTGTGGTCGAGCGTGTCGTGCTCCTGCGCGAAGTACCCGATGCGCAGGCCATAGCCGGGTTCGACTTCGCCGGTGTCGGGTTCGAGCGTCCCGGCGAGCATGCGCAGGAGGGTGGTCTTGCCCGCGCCGTTGAGACCGAGGATGACCACGCGGGAGCCGCGGTCGATGGCGAGGTCGACGCCGGTGAAGATCTCCAGCGAGCCGTAGGACTTGGAGAGCCCGGACGCGGTGAGGGGGACCTTGCCGCACGGGGCGGGCTGCGGGAGGCGCACGTCGGCGACCTTCTCCTGCACGAGGTCCTCTTCGAGGTTGTCGAGCATCTCCTCGGCGCGGCGGATCATGCCCTTGGCGGCCTTGGCCTTGGTGGCCTTCGCGCCGAGTTTCGCGGCCTGCTTGGTGAGCGTGGCGGCCTTCTTCTCGGCGTTGGCCCTCTCGCGGCGGCGCCGTTCGGCGTCTTCGGCCCTTTGACGCTGGTAGGCCTTCCAGCCGAGGTTGTAGATGTCGATGACCGAGCGGGTGGGGTCGAGGAACCACACGGTGTTGACCACTTCGTCGAGGAGTTCGACGTCGTGGGTGATGAGGACCAGGCCGCCCTTGTGGGCGGCGAGGAAGCCGCGCAGCCAGTTGATGGAGTCGGCGTCGAGGTGGTTGGTGGGCTCGTCGAGCAGGAGGATGCCGTCGCCGTCGTCGGAGAAGAGGATGCGGGCGAGCTCGACGCGGCGCCGCTGGCCGCCCGAGAGGGTCTGGAGGGACTGGGCGAGGATGCGGTCTTCGAGGCCGAGCTTGGAGCAGATGCGGGCGGCCTCGGACTCGGCCTGGTAGCCGCCGCGGGCCGAGAACTGCTCTTCGAGGCGCGAGTAGCGGTTCACGAGCTTGTCGCGCCTGGCGTCGTCGGCGACCTCGGCGAGTTCGGCCTCGGTCTTGGCGAGGTCGGATAGGAGCTGGTCGAGGCCGCGGGCCGAGAGGACCCGGTTGGACGCGGTCTGGGTGAGGTCGGCGAAGCGCGGGTCCTGGGGCAGGTAGCCGAAGGGCCCGTTGTTCTCGATCTTGCCGGTGTAGGGCTGGGTGAGGCCGGCGAGGACGTTCATGGTGGTGGTCTTGCCGGCGCCGTTGCGTCCGACGAGGCCGATCCTGTCGCCGGGCTGGATCCGCAGATCGGCCCCGGACAGGAGGATGCGCGAACCGGCGCGCAGCTCGAGACCGGCAGCGGTGATCATGGGGCACTCCTTCAGGCGACGGCGGGCCGAATCGGCCCAGACCTTCCAAGTTTAGGCGGCGGCCTGCGTCACGGTCATGTCGATATCAATCGGGGGACGCGACGGAGTCGCATGATCACGCTCCGTGTTCTCCCTCCTCCTTTCGGAGGAGGTTCGGCCGCCCCGGGGTGCCGACCTGGCCCGCAAGGGGACCAGTTTGGACGTTGTATCGCCTGGTCATGGGCCGATTGTCGGGATCGGGTCGGATACGTTTCTCCGCGCTATGGGCATACATGACGAGAACCGCGAATCCGCGGGCACCGAAATGAACAGCCGCCGGAGCCGGGTCATCGACCGGATCCGCCGCATCCGTCGCGAGCGTCACAGTTGGCGTTTCGTGTCGGGAGGACTTCTCGGCGCGATCGTGATCGGATGGGCCGTCGCCGCGGTCTCCGGTCAGAGCGCACAGGCCGATGAAGGCAACACCAGGGACCACGGGACGGTCGTGCAGGCCTCCTGGAAGGTCGACGAGATCCTTTCCGAGATGGCCGCGGACGCCGAGGCCGAGAAGGCCGCCGAGGAGCAGGCCGCCGCCGAGGCCGCCGCGCAGGCTGAGGCCGAAGCGCAGGCGCAGGCCGAGGCCGAAGCCGCCGAGCAGGCAGCCGCCGAAGCCGCGGCCGAGGCCGCCGCCGAAGCCGAGAAGCAGGCCATCGCCGAGGCCGAAGCGGCCGCCAACCCGTGGACGACCCCGTCCACCGCCAGCATCACCTCCCACTTCGGCCAGCGCGACGGCCGCCTTCACGGCGGGACCGACTTCGCGAACTGGACCGGCGACGAGATCGTCGCCGCCGGTGCGGGCACCGTGACCTACGTCGGGTTCGAGCCCGGCGGCTACGGCAACGTGCTGTACATCGACCACGGCAACGGCATCGAGACGCGCTACGCGCACGCCTCGGAGATCCTCGTGAACGTGGGCGACAAGGTCGAGAAGGGCGAGACGGTCATGCTCTCCGGTTCGACCGGCCGCTCGACCGGCCCGCACCTGCACTTCGAGGTGCTGCTGGACGGCGAGAAGGTCGACTCGCTCACCTGGTTGCAGGACCAGGGCGTCGACGTCGGCTGACAGAGACTCAACTCTCTCCCCGAAAAGACGGCGGTCCCGGGAAAACGCTCAGCGAGCCGCATGAGCGCGATTTCCCGGGGCCGCCGTTCGGCGTCTCAGCGGACGGTGAGCTGCGGTTCGACGAGGGTGGCGTCGGGGACGGGGAGGCCGTCGAGCTTGCGCATGAGGTGGCGCACGGCGGTCTCGGCGAGGATCTCGGCGGGGACGGGCACCGAGGGCAGCTGCGGGTGGACGCGTTCGGCGACCTCGTCGGGGCCGATGACGACCACGTGGAAGTCCTCCCCCACGTGCTTGCCCGCGTCGGCGAGGGCGTGCATGACGTGCCCGACGGCGGGCTCGTTGTGCACGGCCATGCCGGTCAGGCCCGGGCGGGCCGCGAGGAGTTCCTTGACGGTGCGCTGCACGGCGACCGGTTCGTCGGGGCAGGGCCAGGCCTCGGCGCGGGGGCCGGGGCGCGAGAGGAACCCGTCGCGGACGCGTTCGGCGAAGCCGGTGCGGCGGGCGTAGACCGCTTCGGAGGCGCCCAGCAGCGCGATGTCCTCGCAGCCGCGGCCTGCGAGGTAGTCGGCGCAGACGCGTCCGGCGGCGGTGAAGTCGAGGTCGACGCAGGTCAGGCCGTCGGCTTCGGCGGGGAAGCCGATGAGGACGCTGGGCAGGCCGAGTCGGCGCAGGGTCTCCACGCGCGGGTCGCGCAGTTCGACGTCCATGAGGATGAGGCCGTCGACCATGGCCGAGGCGGCGACGCGGGCCAGGCCCGCGGGGCCTTCGTCGGCGGTCATGAGCAGCACGTCCTGGTCGTGGCGGCGGGCCTCGGTGACCGCGCCGGAGGCGAACTGCATGAGGACGGGCAGGTGCATGCCGTCGCGCAGGGGCAGCATCATCGCGAGGACCCCGGCCCGCCGGGAGGCGAGCGAGCGGGCCCCGGCGTGCGGGTGGTAGCCGAGTTCGGCGACCGCCCGCATGACGCGCCCGGCGGTCTCGGGGGAGATCGAGCGTTTGCCGCTGAGCACGTAGGAGACGGTGCTGGCGGCGACCTCGGCGCGGGCGGCCACGTCGGCGATGGTCACGCCGCGGGCCACTAGGACGCCGTCCCGAAGCGCAGGGTCGAGAGGCGCACGGGTCCCTCGAACGTGACGTAGAGGTCGCAGACCCCGGCGGGGGCGACCAGGTCGACGGTGACGTCGGCGTAGTCGTAGACGCCGCCGGTGGCGGGCGTGTCGATCTTGGCGAGCACGTCGCCGTCGAGCGGGTCGTCGGCGCGCAGCGTCAGCTGCGAGGCCAGTCCGGCCACGCGGGCGGTCACACTCGTGTAGCGCCCGTCCTGGAAGTCGCAGTCGCCGAGCATGATCCAGCCGCCGGCCTCCTCGGCGGCGATCACGTCGCCGGAGGTTCGGTTCTCGTCGCGCCACAGCACGCCCGCGTAGGCGTCGTTCGCGGTGGCGGCCAAGGGGGCGGTGAGGTCGCGGGGGCCGACGACCTCGCCGTCGACGCGCACCGAGGCCGAGAGCACGATGTCGGTCGCGGAGCGGCCGATCATGAGGCGCTGGCGGGACTTCTCGACGATCATGCGGCCGGTGACGTTGTCCCAGTGGGCGAGGTCGTCCACGGCGAGGGTGAAGGTCACGGTCCGGGTCTCTCCTGCGGCGAGGCGGATCTTCTCGAAGCCGCGGAGCTGCCGCAGGGGCTGCTTGACGCGCGAGCCGCACTGGTGGGAGTAGAGCTGGACGACCTCGACGCCGTCGCGCCCGGAGGTGTTGGTGACCTCGACGGTGACGGTGAGGTCCTCGCCGGGGCGGGCCGTCTCGGTGTCGACGGTGAGGTTCGCGTACTTGAACTCGGCGTAGGAAAGGCCGTGCCCGAAGGGGTGGAGCGGCTGGCCGAGGTAGTAGAGGTAGGTCGCGTCCGAGGCGATGATGTCGTAGTCGAGCAGCGCGGGCAGCTCGGCGGCGTCGGTGTACCAGGTCTGCGGGAGGCGGCCCTCGGGGTCGCGGTCGCCGTAGAGGACCGCGGCGAGGGCCGGGCCCCACTCCTGGCCGCCGTGGCCCGACCACAGCACCGCGGGCGGGCGCGTGCCGTCCCAGTTCAGGGCGAACGGATACGACGAGGACATGACCAGGATCGTATTCGGGTTGGCTTCCATCACCTGCCGCAGGAGGCACTCCTGCGACTGCGGGAGGAACAGGTCGGTGCGGTCCTCGGTCTCGCGGCCGTTGATCAGCGGGTGGTCGCCGATGACCACGACGGCCACGTCGGCGTCGGCGGCGAGCGCGGCGGCCTGCTCGTGGCCCTTGGTCACGAACTCGAAGTCGAACGCGGCCGCTTCGGCCAGGTCGGGGCACAGGCGCAGCGTCCCGTCCTCGGCCACGCCGAGCCACTGCCCGGCCTCGGCGTCCTCGGCCTTGTGGATCTGGCGGAACGCGACCTTGCCGCCTTCGATCTCGGCGATGCGGAACGTCTCGGTCACGTCGAACTCGTGCGGGCCGTCCGAGTCGGTGGCCACGCGGCCGTCCTTGGAGGCGTTGACGACCTTGCCGGTGGCCGCGCTGCGGATCAGGTAGGAGAGGCCGCCCCAGTCGAGGAGGTCGAACTGCGCGGCCAGGCCGGTGGCGTCGGTGATCGCGAGGTCGGTGCCGTCCACGGTGACGTAGCCGGTTTTGTGGCGCAGGCGGATCCGGTCGAAGCCCTCGGCGTGGACGACCTCGGCGCGTTCGGCCAGCGCCGCTCGAGCGGTGATCGCGTACGGGAGGGTCCCGGAGTACCAGTCCTGCATCTGGACGTCGGCGAGGGCGCCGACGACGGCGATCTTCTTCGGGGCCTGGAGCGGGAGGAGCCCATCGTTCGCCAGGAGGGTGATCGACTGTGCGGCGGCCTCGCGGGCGAGGGCGCGGTGCTCGGGCGAGTCGACCACGTCGTGGTCGAGGTCGGCGTAGGGGTCCTCGGGGTCGAACTCGCCGAGGCCGAAGCGTACGAAGAGGTTGCGGCGCACCGCGGTGTCGACGTCGGCTTCGGCGAGCAGGCCGCGGTCGAGGGCGGCCTGGAGGTGGGCGAGGACTTCGGCGGGGCGGTCGTCGTCCTGGGTGAAGGAGTCGAGTCCGGCCTTGACGGCGGCGGCGTAGGCGGTGGGGAGGTCCTCGAAGTAGCCCTGGAGGCCCGCGAGGTTGTTGGGCGCGTAGGCGTCGGAGACGACGAAGACCTCGCCGTCGGCCCAGGTGCGCAGGTCGGTGTTGACGAGGGGGGTCACGTGCGCGGGGCGGCCGTTGACGAGGTTGTAGGAGAGCATGACCGCGACCGCGTCGCCGCTCGCCAGTGCCGGGCGGTGGGCGGCGAACTCGTACTCGCGCAGGACTCTGGGCGGCAGGTTCGAGGAGGTGACGCAACGGTCGACCTCGTTGCCGTAGGCAAGGAAGTGCTTGACGGTGGGGGCGGTCTTCCAGGTCGAGCCGTCGTCGCTCTTGAGGCCGCGTGCGTAGGCGGCGCCCATGACGCCGGTCATCCACGCGTCCTCGGAGTAGCCCTCCTCGTTGCGGCCCCAGCGGGGGTCGCGCAGCGGGTTGACGGTGGGGGCCCACACGTTGCGGCCGACCTTGACCGGGTCTTTGCGGTGGAAGGCGAGCACCTCGTCGGCCACGGCCGCGCCCACGCGTTCGACCAGCTCGGGGTTCCAGGTCGCGCCGAGGGCCACGACCTGCGGGAACACGGTGGCCTCGCCGAGCCACGCGAGCCCGTGGAGGGCTTCGGTGCCGGTCTTGAAGGGGCCCATGCCGAGTCGTTCGACCGGCCGGTGGTACTGGTGCAGGAGGCCGAGCTTCTCGTCGAGGGTGAGGCGGGCGAGGAGGTCGGCGACGCGGTCCTCGCGGGAGAGGTCGGGGTCGCGGAAGGCGGGACGCGGCTCGTTCATGTGGGACTTCCTTGGTGGACTTCGCTGTCGCTGGCTGTGCGGGGCCGGTGAGGGGCCGAGTTGTGGTCCGTCGAAGCGCTTCGACGACGCGAGCCGGGTGACCGGCCCGAGTTTTCAGTGAAGAACCTTGTCGAAGCGCTTCGATTGAGGAATGCAAGATTTCTACACCCGGGCCCGACCGGAGTCAAGGCGCGGACGCCGCTGCGGCGAGGAAAGGTGACGGTTTCGCCCGCAACGCGGGCCTGGTGCCTGCGAAAACAGGCGGGGTAACAGTTCTGAAACAACGCCGACTCTCAGGTCGACGCCACTGATCCTATAGGATATATGATATAGGATCAGCGTCCGAGCGGGGTGGGCATCTTCCCTGCGTCGATGTCGTTGAGGATGCCGGTGGCCGCGCCGAGCGCGGGGGCCTCGTGGCCGAGCGCCGAGACCACGATCTCGGCCCCGCCCGCGCCCGAGGCGTGGGTGCGCGCGGCCAGCTCGGTCTCGGCCGCGGGGCTGATCCAAGGGCTCAGTGCCTGGTAGTGGCCGCCGAGGACCACGACTTCGGGGTTGAGGAGGTCCACGGCGAGGGCCACGCCCGCGCCGAGCGAGCGGCCGATGCGCTCCAGGGCCTCGACCACGCGGGCCTCCCCCGCGCGGGCGCGCGTGACGATGTCCTCGACTTCGGCCTCGACCTCGGCTCCGGCGATGTCGTCGGCTTCGGACAGCTCGTCGAGCACGGCGCGGACGCCCGCGAAGTCCTCGACCCGTCCGACGCGGCCGTCGATCTCGACCAGGAGGTTGCCGATCTCCCCGGCGAAACCCGTTGCGCCGCGGCGCAGTTCGCCGTCGACGATCAAGCCCGCGCCGAGTCCGATCTCGCCGGTGAGATAGATCATGTTGGACACGCCGGCCCAGGACCCGAAGCGCTGCTCGGCGACCGCGCCGAGGTTGGCGTCGTTGTCGACCGTGACGGCGTGCTTGGGGTCGCGCATGGCCGCCCGCAGGCGCCCGGTCAGGTCGAAGTCGCTCCAGCCGAGCATCGGGGCGCGCTGGACGGCGCCCTCGTTGTCGATCATGCCGGGGACGGCCACGGCCAGGCCGAGGATCTGGCGGCCCTCGGCGTCCATCTTGTCCACCGCGCGCTTGGCGAGGGCGGCCAGCACCGAGACCGAGCGCCCGGGCGTGGACCCGGCCCCGTCGTGGGCGCGGCGCCAGGACAGGAGGCGGTTCCCGGCCAGGTCGACGGCGACGAGGGTCATGTAGTCGACGTTGATCTCGACCCCGAGCGAGGCGTAGTAGCCGGTGTCGACGCTCAGCAGCACCGCGGGGCGGCCGATGTTGCCGATGACCGAGCCGGACTCGCGCAGGACGCGGCGCTCGATGAGCTCGGCGACCAGTGAGGACACGGTGGCCTTGTTCAGGCCGGTCTTGGCGGCGAGGTCGGCGCGGGAGCAGCGGCCCTCGGCGCGGACCTGCCGGAGCACGAAGCCGAGGTTGTTGGCCCGCACGTCCGTGAAGTCGGCGCGCTTGGCGCGTCGCGGCGCTTCGTCGCCGTGCCCGGCCGACTTCGCCGCTATGCGCATCGCCATGTTCGTCCTCCTGCTGTCTTCGCGCCCGCCGTCGGCCGTTGGTTCACGCCTTCGATTGGCATTGTCGTGGATGGCGACCAACGGTCGTCGAGCAGTCCCCGACAGTGGCGCACGCAAGCGCTCCACCACAAGGCCCGTTCCCCAATCGTGATCAATCCGCGCTCGTTTCGCTCGACCCCTGGCTTGTGCGGGGTGTCACCGTGCGCTACTTTAGTTTATCGAATAGCCGAACTAATTACCGGCCTCACTCCTCGAAATCCCTCACAGCTTCACGACCGAAAGGACAGCAACGTGGCTTCTCCCTCAGACGGGTCGACCCTCCGGCGCCGATCCCTGTTCAAGGCCGCCGGAATCGGCGCCGCGGGCATCGCGGGCCTCCCCGTCATGGCCGCTTGCAGCGACATCGAATCGGGCGGCGGCTCCTCGCAGGTCCAGACCGGGTTCGACTTCCTTCCCGAGTACAAGGAGTGGAAGCTCCCGCTGGAGCCCGACCTGATCGGCGAGCCGCCGAACCACCCCTCGGGCTTCACCTCCTACCCCGAGCCGGTCCAGGCGATCACCGACACGCCCTCGGGATCGGGCACGTACGAGATCACCGTCCCCATGTGGGGCGAGGCGCCCTCGACCGGCGACGACTACTACGCCACCGTCCAGGACGCGTGGGGCGGCACCGTGGTCAACCTCCGCCACGCCGACGGCAACACCTACGCCGAGACCTCGCAGCAGTGGTTGCAGGCCAACGAGTTCGGCGACGGGATCCAGATCTTCAGCTGGATGCTGTACGCCCACCCCGACTTCCGCGAGACGGTCGTGAACACCTTCTACGACCTGACCGACATCGTCTCGGGAGACATCTCCGACCGCTGGCCGCTCCTGGCCGGCCTCGGCGACGAGGTCTGGGGCAAGGCCGTGTGGTCGACCGACCCCGACGACCCCGAGTCGGCCCGCATCTTCGGCATCCCCGGGTCCATGCTCGGCGGGACCCAGAACGCGATGTTCTACCGCACCGACCTGCTCGACGAGCTCGGCATGGACGTCCCCACGACCACCGCCGAACTGCTCGACGTGGCCCGCGCCTTCTCCGACGACGCGGCCGGCAAGTGGGCGTTCCTGGGCACCGACTGGCTCACCTCGGCCTGGTTCGGGCTCGCCTCGGGCGACGGCTGGGCCTACATCGACGGCAAGCTCGTGCACAACTGCGAGCGCCCCGAGTACACCGAATGGCTCGAGTTCCGCCGCATCCTGCACGACGAGAAGCTCCAGCACCCCGACATCGCCAGCGGCACCCTCGACACCAAGGCGCTGTTCAAAGCCGGCACCAGCCTGTTCCAGCAGGACGGCATGACCTTCTGGAGCGAGTACACCGACTGGGTCGCCAACGGCGAGGCCCCCGGCGGCATCGGCGCGCTCGGCGCGATCGCGGTCGAGGGGCGCACGCCGCTCGTGCATGCCAAGGCCGACGTCGAAGGCTGGGTCTTCCTCAACAAGGACCTCTCCCAGGAGCAGGTCGAAGAGCTGCTCGACGTGGCGAACTTCTGCTCGTCCCCCTACGGCACCCGGGAATGGGAGCTGCTGGAGTACGGCGTCGAGGGCACACACTTCAACTACGGCGAGGACGGCACCCCGGTCTTCACCGAGCTGGGCGTCAGCGTCGTCCAGGCCCCGGTCAACTACAAGACCTTCTCCGGCGAGGTCCAGAAGTTCCTGACCGGCCCGCCCGCGATGGTCCAGGCGCTGTTCGACCAGAACGCCGCGCTCAAGGAGTACTTCGAGGAGGACATCTGGGCCGGCGTCCGCGTCGAGGCCCCCGCGGCCTACACCGCCGCCTCGCAGAGCCGCATGGACCAGGAGAACGACGTGGCCTTCGGGCGCGCCGAACTCACCGACGTCCCCTCGATCGTCGAGACGTTCCTCAAGAACGGCGGCGAAGAGGGCCGCGAGCACTTCACCGCTGTCTACGAAGCGCTGCACGGCGAGTAGTCCGGCGGCCGGGCGGGTCTCCGCCCGGCCGCACCCACCTTGTTCCCCTGACCGCGAACCGGACCGGATACCGACATCACGATGGCAGCACTCCAGACTTCAGTTCAGGGAGCCGCGTCGGCCCCCGCAGCGCGTCCCCTCGTCAAGCGCAGGCGGACGCTGGGGCAGCGGCTCCGCCACGACTGGCCCCTGCTCCTGCTCACGCTGCCCGCCATGGCGCAGCTGGCGATCTTCTTCTACTGGCCCAGCGCGTGGAACATCATCGCGTTCATGGACTACAGTCCGCACCGGCCGTTCTGGGAGAACCCGTTCGTGGGACTGGCCTGGTTCGAGCGGCTGTTCTCCGACCCGTACTTCCTTCCGGCGCTGGGGAACACGCTCAAGTTCGCGCTCGCGCAGCTGACGTTCGTGTTCCCGCTGTCGATCGCGCTGGCGCTGGTGATGCACAGCGTGGTCTCGACCAAGGTCCGCAGCCTGTTCCAGTCGGTGGTGTACCTGCCGTACTTCTTCTCGTGGGTCCTGGTCGTGACCGTGTTCGTGCAGATGCTCGGCTCCGACGGCCTGGTCTCGAACCTGCTGCTCCAGTCCGGCGGCGAGCGGTTGAGCTTCATGACCAACGGCGACTCGTTCGTGTTCCTGGCCTGGATGCAGTGGGCCTGGAAGGACGCGGGCTGGGGCATGATCATCTTCCTGGCCGCGCTCGCCTCGATCAACCCGAGCCTGTACGAGGCCGCGGCGGTCGACGGCGCGGGACGCTGGAAGCGCATGTGGCACATCACGCTTCCGGGCATCCGGCCGGTCATCGTGCTGCTGCTCATCCTCCAACTCGGCGGCATCCTGACCGTCGGGTTCGAGCAGTACCAGCTGCAACGCGAATCGGTCGGCTTCGGCGCGACCGAGGTGCTCGACACCTTCGTCTACTACCGCAGCATCATCGGGCCCCAGTCCGAGTCCTTCGGCACCGCGGCGGGCCTGTTCAAGGGCGTGATCGGGCTGATCCTGATCCTCATCGCCAACAGCGTGGCCCACCGCCTCGGAGAGCAAGGGATCTACCAGAAGTCATGACCACCAACGAGATTCGGATCCAGCCGCGGCGCGGCGCCAACAAGCGCCCGTCCTGGGACGAGGAGCCGTCGCTCCTGGGCAAGACGGTCAAGGCGCTGTTCCTGGTCTGCTACGCGGCCGCGATCGTGCTGCCGATCTGGGCGGTCGTGGCGACCAGCTTCGCCAGCGAGGAGGCGCTCTCCCGCGCCGGCGGCAACCTGCTGCTCATCCCCACCGAGGTCAGCCTCAAGGCGTACGAGGAGATCTTCTCGGGCGGCGCGCTCACCGAGTCGCTGCTGCTGACGCTGGCCCTGACGCTGGGCGGCACCGCCATCAGCATGGTGATCACCATCGGCGCGGCCTACGGGCTCTCGCGTCCGGGGACGCTGCTGCACCGGCCGCTGCTGATGCTGGTGCTGTTCACGTTCCTGTTCGCGCCGGGCCTGTACCCGAGCTTCCTGGTGGTGCAGTCGCTGGGCCTGTTCAACAGCTACTGGTCGCTGATCCTGCCGATGGCCATGAACGCGTTCAACCTGATCGTGCTGCGGGCGTTCTTCATGAACAGCGTCCCGGGCGAGCTCCTGGACGCGGCCAGGATGGACGGCGCGGGCGAGTTCCGGACCCTGTTCAAGATCGTCCTGCCGATGTCGAAGGCGATCCTGGCCGTCATCGCGCTGTTCTACGCGGTCATGTACTGGAACATCTACTTCCAGGCGGTGCTGTACATCCCCAGCCAGGAGGTCCAGCCGATCCAGGTGGTGCTCCAGCGGATGCTCATGTCGACCCAGGGCCTGCCCGGCGCGGCCTCGCAGGCGAGCCAGTACCAGGCCGCGGCCGCCGCGCCGACCGCCGCGTTGAAGATGGCGGTCGTGGTGTGCACGATCGTGCCGATCGTGATCATGTACCCGTTCATCCAGAAGCACTTCACCAAGGCCGTCATCACCGGGGCCATCAAGGGCTGAATCGTCGGACAAGGGCCGTCTCGCGCCGCGGGGCGGCCTTTTTCCGGGCTGTGTCCGGGTCCTGACTCGACTGTCGGCGGCGGCGGATTGTTAGACTCCGCACTGCCGTAACGGCTCGTCCCTACGCCGGAAACAGGTCCCTCATGGATGCTCCCTCAAGTGCCGCCCGCGGTGTGCTCACCGGCCGAACATGGGCGTGGGCCGTGGCCGCCGTGGTCTGCGCCGCGGCCCTCACGGTCGGCGCGCTCACGATGATCCCCGCGCCGGAGGGCACGATCTCGTTCGCGCCCGAACCCGAGCCCGAACAGATCGACCCCGAGCAGTACGCGGCGGAGCTGCTCGAAGGGCTGACCGGCGAGTTCAGTTTCGTGCTGTACGACACGGCCTCGGGCGAGTACCTGCTCAGCCACAACCCCGACGAGGCGAAGCAGACGATGTCGGTGGTCAAGATCCTGATCGCGGTGGGCGCTCTGGAGCGCGGGGCCGACCCGGGCCGGGTGGCCGAGATGATCTCCCGCAGCGACGACGCGATCGCGAACGACCTGTGGGGCATGGTCGACCGCACGGCCGTGGTCGAGGAGCAGGCCGCGGCGATGGGGCTCCGGTTCACGACGCCGTCGACCGATCCGGGCCGCTGGGGCGACACGTTGATGTCGGCCTCGGACGCGGTGCGGATGTACGAGTACGTGCTCACCGAGCTGCCCGAGGAGGCCCGCGCGGTGATCCTCGACGCGATGGCCCAGACCACCGAGTTCGGGTCCGACGGCTACGACCAGACGTTCGGCATCCCCGAGGCCGCGGCCGGACTCGACTGGGCGGCCAAGCAGGGCTGGGGCTGCTGCAAGCCCGACCGGTACCTGCTCTCGACCGGCACGATCGGCTCGGACGACCGCTACATCGCGGCGATATTCGGGACGTTCGACGAGACCGTGGTGGACGAGGCGGCGTCCGGTGCGGAGATGACCGCGGTGGCCGCAGGGCTGATCGCGTTCCTGCCCGAAGGGGTCTGAACTGGGAATACACCGGTGACAGGCCGGTGAAACCGGCGGTGAAAGCCCCGTGAAAGCCCGGTGAGAGGCCGCGGTCGCAATCTGGTTCCACAGCAAGCGAACCAGAGAGGCACCCCATGAAGTACGCGATCGAAGTCCGAGGGCTGGTGAAGGCCTTCGGCGAGGTCCGCGCCCTCGACGGCGTCCACCTCGCCGCCGCGCCCGGCACCGTCCTGGGCGTCCTGGGCCCCAACGGCGCGGGCAAGACCACCGCCGTGCGGATCCTGTCCACGCTCACCACCGCCGACGCCGGGACGGCCCGCGTGCTCGGCCACGACGTCGCCGCCGAGGCCGGGAAGGTGCGCGAGCGCATCGGGCTCACCGGCCAGTACGCCGGTCTCGACCCGGCCCTGTCGGGCGAGCAGAACCTCATGCTCATCGCCCGGCTCCTCGGCGCGTCCCGCCGCCAGGCCAGGCAGCGCGCCCACGAGCTCATCGAGCGGTTCGACCTGGCGCACGCGGCCGGTCGCGCCGCCGACAAGTACTCGGGCGGGATGCGGCGCCGCCTCGACCTGGCCGCGTCGATCGTGCGCAGGCCCGAGGTGTTGTTCCTCGACGAGCCGACCACGGGCCTCGACCCCAAGAGCCGGGGCGGGCTGTGGGACATCGTCCGCGAACTCGTCGCCGAGGGCACCACGGTCCTGCTCACCACCCAGTACCTGGAGGAGGCCGACCAGCTCGCCGACTCGATCGCGGTGATCGACACCGGCAAGGTCATCGCCTCGGGCACCCCGTCCCAGCTCAAGCAGACCGTCGGCGGCCAGGTCCTGCGCCTGTCCCCCGCCAGGCCCGAGAGCCTCGGCCAGCTCGCGCAGCTCGCCGACTGGGCGATCGGGGCGCAGTCGCGCCAAGAGGACGGCGATCTCGTGGTGCCGGTCGCACATGCCGGGGAGGCCCAGGCCGTGATGGCCCGGGTCGGGCAGGCCGGGATCGACCTGACCGGGTTCGGCCTGCACGAACCGACCCTGGACGAGGTGTTCCTGACCCTCACCGGGCACACCGCCGAGACGAAGCAGAAGGAGCTCGCAGCATGACCACCGCGACCACCACCTGGACCACCACCCGCGGGCCGTTGGCCCAGGCCGCCTCGATGACCGCGCGGTCGCTCGCCTCGATCCGGCACCAGCCCGCGCAGCTCATCGAGTTCTTCATGATCCCGCTGATGATCCTGCTGTCCATCACGTTCTTCATGGGCGGCCAGATGATGGGCTCGTGGAAGGACTTCCTCCAGTACGCGGGGCCGACCATCATCGCGATGGGTCTGTTCTTCGCGATCACCGCGACCGGGCTGGGCCTGTACGGGGACATCAAGGAAGGGGTGTTCGACCGCCTCACCGCGATGCCGGTCTCGCGGTTCGCGCTGCTGGCCGGGCGGATCGCGGCCGACATGGTCAAGCACACGTGGGCGCTGCTCGTGGTCGGCGGCGTGGCGTTCGCGATCGGCTACCGCTCGGACGGCGGCGTGCTCGGGACCGCAGGGGCCGCGCTCGCGCTGCTGCTGTTCCTGTTCGCCGCGTCCTGGACGATGGCCCTGGTCGGGCTCACCGCCAAGAGCGAGGAGCAGATCCAGACCTGGATGATCAGCCTGCTCATGCCGTTGGCGTACACGTCCACGATCTTCATCGAGAAGGACACGCTGCCCGGGCCCGTGCAGTGGTGGGCCTCGGCCAACCCGCTCACGGCCCTGGCCGACACGATGCGGATGTTCCTCAGCGGAGGGACGCCGGGTTCGGAGACGCTCGCGCTCCTGGCCTGGTGCGCGGCGATCCTGGCGGTGTTCGTGCCGCTCTCGCTGCGGGCCTACCGGCGCAAGCTCACAAGCTGAACGGCCACTCGCTGCCGCTAACCATCCCGGCGGCCCGGATCTCCAGATCCGGGTCGCCGGTTTCGCGCGCCAGGTCCACGAGCTGGCGGTACAGCTGCAACGCCACGTCGGAGAAGTCGCGGAACTGCGGCAGCGCGGCCTCGGCGTCCAAGAGCTCGTCGCGGGCCTCGGCGACCCTTCCCAAGCGGCGCAGGCAGATCGCGGCCGAGATGCGCGAGGCCACCACGTTCTCGTCGTTGCCGATCCGCTCGGCCCGCCCGGTCATCGCCCGCATCCGCTCCAGCACCGAGGCCGGGTCGTCCCCGTGCTCGGCGTCGATGCGCCACAGCGTCTCGGCCACCACCGAGTCGGCCAGGTCGGCGCCGAACTCGGCCTCGGCCTCGACGGCGCGCACCAGCAGGCGCCTGGCTTCGGCGTAGTCCCCCGCGGCCATCCGGACGCCCGCCACGGCCTGGAGGGACAGGATGAGCCCGAAGCGCTCCCCGATCCGCTCGAAGATCGCCAGCGCCTCGCCCAGTTCGGCTTCGACGAGTTCGAGGCGGCCCGCGCGCCCGGAGAAGTCGGAGACGAACAGCAGGCCCACGCCGCGGACCCAGGCGTCCTGTTCGCGGTCGAGTGAGTCCAGGATGGCGCGCAGGCGGGCCTCGTCACCGGCGAGCAGGGCGCGGATGATGGGCACGATCTGGGTCATGGGTTCGGATCGGCCGAGGTCGTGGGCTTGGATGAGGCGTTCGGCCTCGGCGTACCCTGCGTCGACGGCGGCGGGGTCGAGCGAGCCGGCCCACATGGCCCAGTTGCCGGCCATGGCGACCTTCGCGCGCAGGAGCGGGTCGACGGGGCCTTCCATGCCGCGGACCTGGGCGGCGAGTTCCTGGCCTTCGCGGCGGTAGCCGCGCATCCACCAGTACCAGGAGGCCGGGGCCACGGCGCGGTGGGCGAGGTTCGCGTCGCCCGAGGCGATGGTACGGCGGATGGCGGCGGTGAGGTTGCCGTGGTCGAGGGCGAGGCGGTCGAGCCATTCGACCTGTTCGGCCCTCATGAGGTGGGGTTCGGCGGCTTCGGCGAGGCGGGCGTAGTGCTCGGCGTGGCGCGTGTAGTACTCGGCGGTCTCGCCGCGTTCGGCCAGGCGGGAGGCGGCGTATTCGCGCACGGTCTCCAGGAGGCGGTAGCGGCCGCCGCTGAGGTGCTGGACGAGGGACTTGTCGACCAGGCCGGTGATGGCGTCGGCGTCGGTGGCGCAGACTTCGCAGGCGGCGTCGAGGTCGACGGTGCCGTTGAAGACCGAGAGGCGGGCGAGGGCTTCGCGTTCGGCGGGGTCGAGGAGGTCCCAGGACCAGTCCACGACGGCGCGGAGGGTGCGCTGCCTGGGGGCGGCGGTGCGGGGGCCGCGGCCGAGGAGGCCGAAGCGGTCGCCGAGGCGCGCGGCGAGGTCTGCGAGGCTCATGGCGCGCAGGCGGGCGGCGGCGAGTTCGATGGCCAGCGGGAGGCCGTCGAGGGCGGCGCAGATCTCAATCACGGTGCGGGCGTTGGATTCGTCGACGGTGAACGCGGGGTCGCTTTGGCGGGCGCGTTCTTCGAAGAGGCGGATCGCGGCGTGGGAGGCGAGGTCTGCGGGGTCGGCGTCGGGTTCGGGGGTGGGGAGGGGGCCGACGTCGAACACGGTCTCGCCGGTGATGCCGAGGGCTTCGCGGCTGGTGGCGAGGACACGCAGGCCGGGGACGCGGCCCAGGAGGGAGGCCAGGAGCGCGGCGACGTCTTCGACGAGGTGTTCGCAGTTGTCGACCACGATGGTCGGTTCGCGGTTCCAGAGGGCCTCTTCGAGGCGGGTCGCCGGGTCGTCGCCGCCGCGGGCGAGGATGGATTCGCCCAGGCCGAGGGCGTCGATGAAGACCTCGGGGAGGCGGGAGGGGTCGGCGACGGGCGCGAGTTCGACCATGCCGACGTCGCGGCCGCCCAGGCCGATACGGCGGATGACTTCGAGGGCGAGGCGGGTCTTGCCGGTGCCGCCGGGGCCGGTGAGGGTGACCAGGCGACCGGCCTTGAGGAGTTCGGGGAGGGCGGCGAGCTCGCTCTCGCGGCCGATGCAGGCGGTGAGCGGTTGGGAGATGCGGTTCGCCTTGGGGTGCGTGGGGGCCGGGGCGGTGCCGCGGAGGATGTCGAGGTGGGCCTCGGTGAGGACCGGCGAGGGGTCGACGCCGAGGTCGTCGGCGAGTGCGCCTCGGACGGTCTCGAACAGGGCGAGGGCCTCGGCTTGGCGTCCGGAGGCGGCGAGGGCCCGCATGTAGCGGGCGGCCTCGGGTTCGTCGAGAGGGTTGGCGGCGTGGCGGGCGGCGAGGTCGGCGAGCACGGTGTCGGCGCCGTCGAGGTGGATTCGGGCGTCGAGGAGGAGCGCGGCGACGGCCTCGCGGCGGGCGGTGAGGCGGACCAGGGCGGTGTCGGCGAAGGCGTGTTCGAGGTCGGCCAGGGCCGGGCCGCGCCAGAGTTCGAGGGCGGCCTCGGCGAGGTGGCGCACGGTGGCGGGGGCGCCGGTGCGGGCGGCGGTCTCGGCGCGGGCGGCGAGGCGCTCGAAGTCGGCCACGTCGGTGTCGGCGTCGGTGAGGCGGTAGCCGCCGGGGCCGGAGACGATGCGGTCGCCGAGGAGGCGGCGCAGGCGGGAGAGTTGGGTGTGGAGGGCCCCGGCGGCGTTGGCGGGGGCGGCGGCGCCTTCGGGCCAGGCGGCGTCGATGAGAGTGTCGGCGCTGAGCGCGCGGGGGCTGTCGAGGGCGAGGCGGGCGAGGAGCGCGCGCTGGCGTCCGGCCGGGACGGGCACTTCGGTCCCGGTCTCGTCCAGCACCCGCAATGGTCCCAGCAGCTCCACTCGCATCGTTCTATCTTGCCGCGCTGGCGGTCAGGGGCGGGGGCGGGTCCGGCCCCGGTGACGATTCGCGATCCAGATTGGAAACTGCGACTTGCATGGACAGGTTGTCACAGCACGTCATGGGACTTCTGTCGGCTTCCCGACTGATCGGCGAAATGGCATGATCGCGCACGTACTGTCGTCTACAAACCCCAATCGGCTTCCTTTGGGGGAGCCGGACTTTCTGCGGCCCTTGCGAGGTGTGGTGTCCGACATGGCGATCCGACTCGAATCCCAGCGCGACTCCCCGTCGCGCTCGACCGCGTTCCCCGACCCGGAAGGAGCACCTCCGATGAGCGCTGGTCCCGCGGGCGCGCACGTCGCCGGCTACTGCGCCGAGTTCCAGCTCTGCACCAGGGACAACGGGACGCGGATCCTCCTCGCCTACGACCCGAGCGGGGTGGCCGCGGCGGTGGCCACGATCCTGGCCTCGGACCTGGTGCAGGTCGCGACCGCTCACGTGAGGGACCGGCCCGGGTACGAACCGGGCGGGCGTCCCGACCACGGCCTCAAGATCATCGCCGACCGCGCCAGCGAGGTCGGCGCGCTGTCCTACTACGGGCCCGGCGGCGAGGACTACGGCCCGGGCGCGTGGATCACCTACTCCGAAGACGGACACGGCAAGGGCGTGCGGCTGGTGCGCGACATGGACACCGAGAGCCTGTTCCCGGCCGACTCGCACATCGCGCTGAGCACGCTCGCGCGGGCGGTCGAGGACTTCAGGGCCACGGGCGGGCTGCGGCCCACGAACTGCGCGTGGCGCCCGAGCACGATGTGGTGACGCGGCAGTCGTCCGCTTGACGGGATCACGGCGGTTACCGGCCGGTACGGCCCGATAGGCTTCGGCCATGAGCACCACCGAAGTGCGCTTCGCGCGAGCCGGGGACGCGCCCGCCGCCGCGGCGATCCTCAACCACTACATCGCCGAGTCCGACGCGAACTTCCGCACCGAGCCCTACACGGCCGAGGAGTGGGCGGCACAGCTCGAAGGCGCCGCCGGACAGTACCCGTACCTGGTGGCCGAGACCGGCGGGGACGTGGCGGGCCTGGCGTACGCGGGGCCGTGGCGCCCGAAGCAGGCGTACGCATGGACCGCCGAGGCGACCGTGTACCTCTCCCCCGCGCACCTGGGCCTGGGCATCGGGTCGCTGCTGTACCGCGAACTGCTCGCGCGCCTGGAGAAGCAGGGCTTCCGCAGCGTCATGGCCCAGATAACGCAGCCCAACCCCGGCAGCGAGGCCCTGCACGAGCGCTTCGGCTTCGAACTCCTCGGCTCCATCCGCGACGCCGGGTACAAGCGCGGCGCCTGGCACAGCGTCGGCATCTGGCAGCGGCAACTGGCAGACCTCACCGACCCGCCCGTCCCGCCTGCCCCGGCCGACCGCTGAGGTTCCAATGGAACTCTGATGATTCTCCCGGTGAACGCGCCACCTCGCCCCCTAATGTTCAGGGCAAGGGGAAAGCGATCCTCCTGAGGGGGACGAACGCCTTACGGCGCTCGTCGTTCCAACTGATGGGTGTGGGGTTGAGAAACGGGCCCGGAGCAAAAGCTCCGGGCCCGTTTCCGTGCATTGCGGGGGTAAGTCGGCTTCGCCGGGGGGAACGACCCACTCGACGGCCTGCCCGGTGACCTCGGCGATCCGGTCGAAGTCCTTGTCGTAGTGGAGGACGGTCACGCCATGCCTTTCCGCCGTGGCGGCGATGAGCAGGTCGGGAATGCCGACCTTGCGGTGCAGGCCCTTGCCGACGAGCGCGTTCTGGACTTCAGAAGCGCGGTCCCAGACTTCGTCGGGCATGGTCAGCCGCTCGTGTCCGACGAAGGTGCCCCTGATGTAATCCGATTCCACGGAGTTCCGGGCGCTCACCAGCATCTCCATTTCAACGATGCGACACAGGCCGAGGAGGCCCTGGTCGAGCAGTGGGCCGAGACGCGAAGCGACCAGCGGTTGCTGGATACGCCAGTAGGCGCTCTTGTCGACCAGGAATTTCGCTACTGCCACGCCCGCTCCATCAGCTCCTCGTCGCCGAAGTCGGGAAGGCCGCCCCCTGCGATCCAGTCGAAGAGCTCCCGCCGCTTCCGGCGATCGACCGCGTCCTTGAGCGCGGCATTGACGGTCGCCACCTTGGTCTTCGTTCCGAAGATCACGCTGGCCTGATCAAGGAGGTCGTCATCGAGATTGATCACTGTTCTAGTCATCGTTTTCACCTCCTGACCATACCGATTCAATACGATCGATCATACCTTCATTTGCGGCGTGTCGCCTCCTTGAGCAAATTTTCTCGACATCTCTAACTACTAGAACAAGATATCGTTACGACGGTGGCCCCGGAGCAAAACTCCGGGGCCACCGTCGTTGAAATCGTAGACGCTAACGAACGCCGTAGAGGTGTTCGAGGGCGAGTTGGTCCAGGGCCTCGAACGCCATGCCCTTCGCCGCCAAAGCCTGGACGTCGACCTCAACGTCTTTCACGTCCGACCAGGTTTCACCCTCGGCCAGGGTCGGGACCGCGAGTTGGTCGACCCGCGCGGCCTTGAGCGCTGCCTGTACCTCGGGGTCGGCCCGGAACGCTTTGACCTTGTCGCGCAGGATCAGGTAGTTGCGCATACACGCCGCTGCCGAGACCCACACGCCCTTGTCGTCCTCGGTGCGCGGGGGCTTGAAATCGAAGTGGATCGGACCCGTGTATTGGCCCTTCGCGATGCCCTCTTCGACCGCGTCGACGGTCCAGAACGCGCCGCCGACATTCCCGGCACCGAACCGCAGGTCCTGGTCATACCGCGGACCAGTCTGCCCATTCAAATCGATGTGGTAGAGCTTCCCGTGCCACAGCGCTTGCCGGATCCCGGCCGCGTAGTCGAGCCCGGCCATCTCCTCATGCCCGATCTCCGGGTTGATCCCCACCAACTCGGGGCGCTCCAACTCGTTGATGAACGCCAACGCGTGACCGAGCGTCGGGAGGAGAATGTTCCCGCGGGGTTCGTTCGGCTTCGGCTCGATCGCGAACCTGAGGTCATACCCCTGCGAGACGACATACTCGCCCAGGACATCGAACGCTTCCTTCATCCGCGCCATCGCCGACTGGACATCTTTCGACCCACCCGACTCGGCACCTTCACGACCACCCCACGCGACATACACCTCAGCACCCAACTCGGCCGCCAGGTCGATATTCCGCATCACCTTGCTGATCGCGAACCGGCGCACGTCGCGGTCGTTCGCGGTGAACCCGCCGTCTTTGAAGACCGGGTGGCTGAAGAGATTCGTGGTCGCGGTCGTGACCTTCAGACCCGTCTCATCCAGGGCCTTACGGAACGCGGCGACCTTCGCCTCCTTCTCCGCCTCGGAGTCATCGAAACCGAACACGTCATTGTCATGGAAATTCACCCCGTAAGCGCCGATCGCGGCGAGCTCACGCACCGCCCGGTCCGCACTCATCGGCGCCCGCGTCGCCGACCCGAACACATCCTGCGCCGCCCAACCCACCGTCCAAATCCCAAACGAGAACTTGTCCTCGGGAACCGGCGTGTACTTGTCAGTCATGTTCAGTCCTTTGCTCATCGGTGGGAAGCCCAGGAAGCGGTCTCGTCCCGGAGCGTTCCGTACTGCTCGGATACTGCGGTCGCGGCCTTGCCGGTGAGCCGCTCGGTGTCGCCGATGCGCCAGCTCGGCGGCTGCGCCGCGCCGGAGAGCGCCCAGGCCGCCTGCTTCGCGGCCCCCAGGGCCACGTACTCGGCCGAGGGCGGCAGATCGACCTCGACGCCGAACACGGTGGGGGCGATGCGGCGCACCGCTTCTGAAGCTGAAGCGCCGCCGATGAGGAGCACCCGGGAGGCCGTGAGCCCTTGGGCCGCAAGGGCGGCGAGGCCGTCGGCCTGGGCCGAGAGCATGCCTTCGACCGCCGCGCGGGCGAGGTCGGCGCGGGTCGCGCCCGTGGTGATCCCCGCCAGGACTCCAGTAGCGCTGGGGCGGTTGGGGGTTCGTTCGCCGTCGAGGTATGGCAGGAGGGTCAGGCCTCCCGAGCCGGGTTCGGCGGCGAGTGCGAGCGCGTCGAACTCGGCGTGGTCGGCACCGAGCAGTTCGCGGAACGTGTCGAGCACGCGCGCGGCGTTGAGGGTGCAGACCAGCGGCAGGTACCGGCCGGTGGCGTCGGCGAACCCGGCCACGAGCCCCGAGGGGTCGGCGGCGGGCACGTCGGAGACGCCGAAGACGGTCCCGGAGGTGCCGAGAGAGACCACGACGTCGCCGGATTCGAGACCGAGGCCGAGCGCGGCCCCGGCGTTGTCGCCGGTGCCGGGGGCCACGGCCGCGCCCCCAGGGGTGCGGCCGACGATCTCGTTCGGGGCGGCCACGCGCGGGAGCGCGAGTTCGCGGCCGAAGGCCTGGACGAGGCGTTCGGGCACGTAAGCGCCGGTGCGGGGCGACCAGTAGCCGGTGCCGGAGGCGTCGGAGCGGTCGGTCGTGGCCTCGGCGGCGCTCGCGCCGCGCAGGCGCATCGTGAGCCAGTCGTGCGGGAGCATCACCGAGGCGGTGCGGGCCGCGTTCTCGGGTTCGTGCTCGGCGAGCCAGGCGAGTTTCGTGGCGGTGAAGGACGCGGCGAGGACCAGCCCGGTGTCGTCGGCCCAGGCCTCGGCGCCGCTCTCGGCGGTGAGGCGCTCGGCTTGGGGGGCCGAGCGGGTGTCGTTCCACAGCAGGGCGGGGCGCACGACCTCGTTGTTCGCGTCGAGGGCGACCATGCCGTGCTGCTGCCCGGAGACGGCCACGGCCTCGGCGCGGTCGAGGATGCCGCGTCCGGCCTCTTGCAGGGCCTCCCACCAGGCCTCGGGCGGGCATTCGGTGCCCTCGGGGTGGGAGGCGCGACCGGAGTCGACGATCTCGCCCGTCTCGGACTCGACCAGCAGGACTTTCGTCGACTGAGTCGAGGAGTCGACTCCGGCCACAAGGCTCATCTATTTACGCTCCAGCTTCGCCTCCGCGGGCTTGCCCGCGACATCGATCACCCTCACATTAGCGAGGTCCGCGGGACCCGTCGAAACCAGGGTCACAACAGTTTCTGAAACTGTTTCCACATCCACGGTGGTATCGCCGTCGACGTCCGAAAGCGTGATCCCCCGCTGCGGGGTGCCCCACAGTTCGAGCGTGATCCCCGCGAAGGGCCCGTCGCCGAAGGTCTCGCCGGGCTCGACGCGCGGGATGATCGCCCCGTAGCGCACGAACACCGGGAAGGTCTCCAGGCCGTGCTTGGTGTCGATGTAGCGCCCGCCCTCGTGGACCTCCTTGGTCCAGAAGTCGATCCACGTGCCTTCGGGTAGGTAGACCTTCCGCTCGCCGGACGGGTCGTTCACCGGGGCCACCAGCAGGTCGGTCCCGAGGCGGAACTCCTGGTCGGCCGTCCACGAGACCGGGTCGGCCGGGTCGTCGACGTTGAGGGCGCGCAGCACCGGCTCGCCGGTGCGCGAGGCCCTGACCGCGGCCGTGTACAGGTACGGCGCGAGCGAGTAGCGCAGCTTCAGCGACTCCACCGCGAGCCGCTCGGCCTCCTCGGAGAACTCCCACAGCTCGCGGGTGGTGGTGCCGTGGTAGCGCAGCAGCGGCGAGAGCGCGCCGAACTGGGCCCAGCGCACGTACAAGTCGTCGGTGGGCGTGCCGTTGAATCCGCCGGTGTCGTGGGACCAGAACGGGACGCCCGAGAGGCCGTGCGAGAGGCCGCCGCGGATAGTGCCGCCCAGCCCGGCCCACGTGGTCTGCACGTCGCCCGACCACTGCGCCGAGTGGCGCTGGCCGCCGAGGAACGAGGAGCGGGCCCACACGAACTCGTAGCCGTGGATCTCGCGGGTCACCTCGCACACCGCGTCGTTGTAGAGCAGCGTGTAGACGTTGTGCAGCTCGGTGCCGGTCATCCCGTTGTGCGCCACCGCGTCGGCGGGCACGCCCTCGGCGAAGTCGGTCTTGTACAGCGCCGCGCCGTCGCGCAGCGGCCCGCGCAGCAGGTCCTTCCACCACGCGGTGGCCTCGGGGTTGGTGAAGTCGACGATGCCGCACGCGGGGAACGAGCCGTGCCAGGTGTCGGCCACATAGGTCTCGCCCTTGGCGTCCTTGAGGAAGTACCCGGCCGCGTCGGCCACCGCGAACAGCGGCGACTTGTAGGAGATGTAGGAGTTCATCCACAGGCAGACCTTGAAGCCCTGATCGGCCAGCTCGGCCATGAGCGAGGGGGCCTCGGGGAAGTTCTCGGGGTCCCAGCGCATGTCCGACCAGTGGCCGTCGGTCTGCCAGAACGTGTCCAGGTGGAGGACGTCGCAGGGGATGCCGCGCTCGCGGATCTTCTTGGCCCGCTCCAGGACCTGCGCCCGGCTGTCCTCGAAGAACCCCGAGGAGATCCAGGTGCCGAAGGCCCACTTGGGAGGCAGCGCCGGACGCGAGGTGAGCCCGTCGTAGCGGTCGAGGACCTCCAGCGGCGTCCCGGCGAGCACGAAGTACTCCAGGACCGCGTCGGGCACGATGATCTCGACGGCCGCGTGGGTCTGCTGGGCCACGTCGAACTCGACCGGGGCGCCCGAGTTGACCAGGACGCCGTAGCCGCGGTCGGAGACGTAGATCGGGACGTTCTTGTAGGCGCGGATCGACTCCGAGCCGAACGCGTCGAAGTTCCACATCAGCGGCCGCTGCCCGCGCGCGTTCAGCGGCGCGAAGCGCTCGCCGAACCCGGCGAAGGCCTCGTCCGGTGCGGCCGTGAAGGACTCGTGGTAGGCCACGGGCTGTCCCTCGACCAGGGACCGGCCGAACGGGAGGGTCCGCAGGCGCCCGGAGATGTCCTCCTCGCCCGGGTTCTGGGCCACGAGGGTCCGCCCGGAGGCGTCGGTGTAGCGCAGCGACCAGGCGTCGAGCGTGGCGACGGCGCGCACCGAGCCCGCGTCGACGGTGACCGTGCCGTCTTCGACGATGACCTTCGCGTCGGCGTAGGTTCCGGCGTGGACCAGCTCGATGATCCGCTCGGCGTCGGGCCTCGCGTCAGGATCGGCCGAGAGGCGGGCGCGCACCACGCCTTCGGCGACCGCGGCGAGGCCCACGAAGAGCTCCTCCCCCGCGGTCGTGGCGGCCTTCAGCAGGACCGAGGCGGGGCCGGACTCGACGACTTCGGCCCGGGCCACGGCCGACAGGCCCTGCTCGCCGGTGGCGCGCTGGGGCAGCTCCGGGGGGTCGGCCACGAAGAACTCACGGGCGACCAGCGGCGGGCGGTAAGGCATTCGGTGCTCCTCAGGGTGCGGACGGCTCGGGCCTCTGCGGCACGGCGATCTTTAGTTTATCGACTAATCCAACAAATTGCGACCGGGCCCGTCCACCGTAAGCATTATGTGACCCTTGGGCGTCGGCGGCCCGCGAATCGCCGTTCCCGCGCTGTGGCCGACTTCCCCACCCCGGGAGCGGCGGGCGGCTAACCTGAGCGGTGACCCTGCCGTTCCACGACAACTGCGAGGTACCGAGATGTCGACCGTCCGCTCCAGCCTTACCGACGAGAACCGGGATATCACCGCGACCGCCCTACAAGGCGCGCTCGTCGACCTCGTCGACCTGTCGCTCGTCGGCAAGCAGGCGCACTGGAACGTCTACGGCAAGAACTTCCGTTCGCTCCACCTTCAGCTCGACGAGATCGTGGTCGCCGCGCGCAACGCCACCGACCTGGTCGCCGAGCGCGCCATCGCGATCGGCGTCAGCGCCGACGGGCGCGCGGCCACGGTCGCCGAGACCTCCTCGGTGCCGAAGATCCACGGCGGCACCATCAGCGACACCGAGGTCGTGACGCTCATGATCGACGCCTACACCTCGATCATCGCGAACATGCGCGAGCGCATCGAGGTCACCGAGTCGGCAGACCCGGTGACGCAGGACCTCCTCATCGGCGTCACCGCCGAACTGGAGAAGCAGAGCTGGATGTTCCAGGCCGAACTGGGCTGAGACTCGCAGGAGGGGCCGGGACGCTGCTGCGTCCCGGCCCCTCCCTGTGCGAAGAGACGGGTCTACGAGGCGGTGCAGGTGACCGTCGGGACCGACGCGGTCGCGCCGTCGGGCTTGGTGATGTTGAACCCGAACGTGGTCGACTGCCCGGCCGCGAGACTGCCGTTGTAACCGGCGTTCGTGGCCGTCACCGTCGGTCCGGTCAGGTTGCCCTCCACGCTCCAGGCGTTCGAGATGCGCTCCGAGCCGGGCCACGTCCATGTCACGGTCCAGCCGTTCAGGGCCTGGCCCGCGGTCACCGTCCCGGCGTAGGTCGCGCCGGTGTTCCACGGGCTCTGCACCGAGAGGGTCGCCGTGCAGCCGTCGCCGGTCGGAGGCGGGGTGGTCGGCGGCGTGGTCGGGTCGGTCGGGTCGGGGTCGCCCGAACCGTCGCCGCCGAGGGCGTCCAGCACCGCGTCGTACGCGGGCTTCTTGCTGTAGTCGTCGTTGAACAGCAGCGGCGCGCCCTCACCGGGGAAGACGTCGGGGACCCAGGAGTCGCCGTCGCGCAGGCCCCACACCGTGACGCCCGAGCAGTCGGCCAGCGCGGCGCAGATCTCGGTCACGCGGCGGTAGTCGTTGGCCTGCTGCTGGAGTTCGCTGGCGTCGGCGGGCATCTGGATGCGGATGTCGAGTTCGGTGACGCGGACCTTGAGGCCGAGGTCGACGAAGCGCTGGAGGTTGGCCTCCATGTTGGAGGGCACCTGGCCGAGGATGAGGTGGGCCTGGAAGCCGACGCCGTCGATGAGGTTCTGGGCGGCGAGGCCCTGGGCGATCTCGTAGGTCTTGTCGGACTTGGCGTTGATGCCGTCGATGGAGTAGTCGTTCATGTAGAGGTCGACGCTGGGGTCGGCGGCGCGGGCGGTCTGGAACGCGGTGGTGATGTAGCCCTCGCCGAGTCCTCTGAGCCAGAAGGAGTCCCGCAGTGCGCCGTTGTTGTCGCTGACGACTTCGTTGACCACGTCCCAGGACTGGACGTCGCCTTCGTAGTGGTCCATGACGGTGTTGATGTGGTCGACCATGGCCGTTTGCAGCGCCGTGCCGGAGAGGTTCTGCACCCAGGACGGGGACTGGCTGTGCCACACCAGGGTGTGGCCGTGGACGGTCTGGTTGTTGGCCTGGGCGAAGTCCACGATGGCGTCGCCTTGGGCGAAGGTGAAGTTGCCCTGGCTGGGCTGGAGGGCGTCCATCTTCATGGCGTTCTCGGCCGTCAGCGAGTTGAACTCGGTGGCGACGGTGTTGCGGTAGGTCGCGTCGTTCTGGAGCAGGTTGTAGTTCACGGCGACGCCGATGTCCTTGCCCAGTTCGTCGGCCGCGCCGCGCAGGGTGGTCTGGGCGCTGGCGAACTGGGTGGAGAGGCCGAGCCCGAGGGCCGCGGTGGCGACGGTGACGACGCCCGCGAGCAGCGCGCGGCGGCGCCTTCGGGATTGTGGCGGTCGGTTAAGCAGCACGGAGAAGCTCCTCGGTCTGGTGCCGCGCGTGAGGGAACGAGGCTGTTCAAGCGGGAGCGGAGCGCTCCCAAAGATGGGCACAGCCTATCGGAGGCATTGACATGCGTCAATAGGAGAAACGCGAAGGGCGCGGACCTCCGGGTCCGCGCCCTATAGGATATATCCTATACGATTTTACTTGGCCACGATCGAGACCATGCGGCCCGCGACCACGATGACCTTCTTCACGTCCTTGCCCGCCAGGTTCGCGGCCACCTTCTCTTCGGCCAGCGCGGCGGCCTTGACCGCGTCTTCGCCCGCGTCGGCGGCGATCTCGATGCGGCCTCGGACCTTGCCGTTGATCTGCACGGGGTAGGTCACGGTGTCCTCGACCAGGTACCGCTCGTCGGCCTCGGGGAAGTCGACGTAGGCGATGCCGCCCTCGTGGCCCAGGCGCTCCCACAGCTCCTCGGCGATGTGCGGCGCGACGGGCGCGACCATGACCACCAGGGCCTCGGCCGCGGCGCGGGGCACCGGGTTCAGGCCCGTCACGTGGTTGTTCAGCGTGATCAGCTTGGCCACGGCGGTGTTCATGCGCAGGTGCTCGTAGTCCTCGCGGACCCCGGCCACGGTCTTGTGGATCTCGCGCAGGGTCTCGGGCGTCGGCTCGTCCTCGGAGACGGTGACCTCGCCGGTCTCCTCGTCGACGATGTTGCGCCACAGCCGTTGCAGGAACCGCTGCGAGCCCACGATCGCGCGGGTCTCCCAGGGCTTGGAGTCGGCCAGCGGGCCCATCGACATCTCGTAGACGCGGAAGGTGTCGGCGCCGTAGCGGGCGCAGATGTCGTCGGGGGTGACGACGTTCTTCAGCGACTTGCCCATCTTCCCGTACTCGCGGTTGACCTTCTGGCCCTTGTAGGTGTAGACCCCTTCGGACTCCTCCTCGACCTCTTCGGCATTGACGTACACGCCGCGGTCGTCGGTGTAGGCGTACGCCTGGATGTAGCCCTGGTTGAACAGGCGGCGGAAGGGCTCGCGGCTGGAGACGTACCCCAGGTCGAACAGGACCTTCTGCCAGAAGCGGGCGTACAGCAGGTGCAGCACCGCGTGCTCGACGCCGCCGATGTACAGGTCCACGCCGCCGACGTCGTCGGCGTCCTGCGGGCCCATCCAGTAGGACTCGTTGGCGGGGTCGGCGATGACCGCGGCGGCCTTGGGGTCGGTGTAGCGCAGTTCGTACCACGAGGAGCCGGCCCAGTTGGGCATCGTGTTCAGCTCGCGGGTGTACGTGCGGGGGCCGTCGCCCAGGTCCAGCTCGACCTCGACCCAGTCCTTGGCGCGGCCCAGCGGCGGCTCGGGCGCGGTGTCGGCGTCCTCGGGGTCGAAGGTCTTGGGCGAGAAGTCGTCCATCTCGGGCAGCTCGACCGGCAGCTGGTCCTCGGTCAGGGCCACCGGCAGGCCGGTCTCGTCGTAGACGATCGGGAAGGGCTCGCCCCAGTAGCGCTGGCGGCTGAACAGCCAGTCGCGCAGGCGGAACGTGGTCGCGCCCTCGCCGCGGCCGTGCTCGACCAGCCACTCGATCATGCCGGTCTTGGCCTCGGCGACGCTCAGGCCGTCCAGGAAACCGGAGTTGACGCAGGTCCCGGCGGTGCTGGACAGGACCGCCTGGCGGTCCCATTCGGTGCCGTCCGAGATGACCTGGACGATCGGGATCTCGAAGGCCTTGGCGAAGTCGAAGTCGCGCTCGTCGTGGGCCGGGACGGCCATGATCGCGCCGGTGCCGTAGCCGGCCAGGACGTAGTCGGCGATGAACACCGGGACGGTCTGGCCGTTGACCGGGTTGGTGGCGTAGCCGCCGGTGAAGACGCCGGTCTTCTGCTTGGCGTCGGCCTGGCGCTCCACGTCGGTCTTGGCCGCGGCCTGGGCGCGGTAGGACGCGACGGCGGCGGCCGGGGTGTCGTGGCCGCCGGTCCAGGCCGCGGGGACCTCGGCGGGCCAGGCCTCGGCGGTCAGGGCGTCCACCAGCGGGTGCTCGGGGGCCAGGACCATGTAGGTGGCGCCGAACAGGGTGTCGGGCCGGGTGGTGAAGACCCGGATGTCCCCCGCGTAGGTCGCGAAGTCCACATAAGCGCCGACGGACTTGCCGATCCAGTTGCGCTGCATGGACTTCAGCGACTCGGTCCAGTCCAGGGCGTCCAGGTCCGTCAGCAGCCGGTCGGCGTAGGCGGTGATGCGCATCATCCACTGCTTCATGGTGCGCGTGTAGACCGGGAAGTTGCCGCGCTCGCTTCGCCCCTCGGAGGTGACCTCCTCATTGGACAGCACGGTGCCCAGGCCGGGGCACCAGTTCACGGGGGCCTCGGTGACGTAGGCCAGGCGGTGGCCGTCGACGATGCGGCGGCGCTCGACGTCGCTCAGCTCGGCCCAGGGGCGGCCGTCGGGAGTGGGCCGCTCACCGGACTCGAACGCGGCGACCAGGTCGGCGATCGGCCGGGCCTTGTCGGCTTCGGTGTCGTAATAGGAGTTGAAGATCTGCAGGAAGATCCACTGCGTCCACTTGAAGTAGTCGGGGTCGGTGGTGGCGAACCCGCGGCGGTTGTCGTAGCCCATGCCCACGATGCGCAGCTGGCGGCGGTACCGCTCGATGTTCTCGGCGGTGATCTCGGCGGGCTGGCGGCCGGTCGCCACCGCGTACTGCTCGGTGGGCAGCCCGAACGCGTCCATGCCCAGCGGGTGCAGCACGTTGTACCCGGCCGCCCGCAGGTACCGCGAGTACGCGTCGGTCGCGATGTAGCCCAGCGGGTGGCCCACGTGCAGCCCGGCCCCCGAGGGGTAGGGGAACATGTCCATCACGAACTTCTTGGGCGCCCCGGCCCGCGGGTGGTCGGGCTCGGCCAGCTCCCCGACCGGGTTCGGGGCGCGGAAGGTCTGCTCGGTCTCCCAGCGGTCCTGCCAGCGCGGTTCGATCGCGTTGGCCAGCTCGGCATCGTAACGGTGTGCGGGTTCGCTCATGACTGGATCCTGTGGTCTGGGTACGGCTGGTGGTTCCTGCGGCGGCGAGCCGACCCTAGACAGCAAAAAACCCCAGACACGCTGGGGTCGCCGTGCTGGGATCTTGCCCGCACGGCTACGTAAGCAGCTCGAATCGCCGAGACATGGGTTCAGTGTAGCCCAGCGGGACGGCGGCGGCGCGAGACATTGGGCTTGGGCGCGCACGAGTACGATGAGGGACAAGCGACAGTCGCGGCGATCGACGTCCTGTGACATCGTGTCCGGCGGCGCGGTGTCCCACACCGCGGAATCCCACCTCACCACCGACCCCGGGAGGACCTTTGACCTTCGAGTCGTCCCCATCGCAGCCGTCACCGCCTCCTGCGTCGCTCACTCCCCAGGAGTTCAAGGCGACGGCCGAGGCGATCCTGACGAACGTCGAGTGGGTGATCGAGGGCAAGTCCCACACGATCAAACTCGCGATCGCGGTCATGCTCGCCGAAGGGCACCTGCTCCTCGAAGACGTCCCCGGGGTGGGCAAGACGCAGCTGGCCAAGGCGCTGGCCAGGTCGGTCGACTGCTCGGTGCGGCGCATCCAGTTCACCCCCGACCTCTTGCCCTCCGACGTGACGGGCGTGAGCATCTTCGACCCCGAGAAACGCGACTTCGTGTTCAAGCCCGGGGCGATCTTCGGGAACCTGATCCTCGGCGACGAGATCAACCGGGCCAGCCCCAAGACCCAGGCCGCGCTGCTCGAATGCATGGAGGAACGCCAGGTCACCGTCGACGGCAACACGTACAAGCTGCGCAGCCCCTTCATGGTGATCGCGACCCAGAACCCGGTCGAGATGGAGGGGACCTACCCGCTGCCCGAAGCGCAGCGCGACCGGTTCGCCGCCCGATTGGCCATCGGCTACCCCGACGTCAACGCCGAACTGGCGCTGCTGGACCGCCGCGAGGAGTACAACCCGCTGGACGCGCTGCGGCCGGTGGCCGACGCGGACATGATCGTGCGGATGGTCGCTGCCGCCCGCGCGGTGCACCTGGCCCCCGAACTGAAGCGGTACGTGGTGGACCTGGTGGCCGCCACGCGCACCAACGCGCAAGTGCGCCTGGGCGCGAGCCCGCGCGCGACCTTGCAGCTCCTGCGGTGCACGCAGGTGCTGGCGGCGATGGACGGGCGCGACTTCGCGCTCCCCGACGACGTGCAGCAGCTGGCCGTGCCGGTGCTCGCCCACCGGCTCATCCCCACCACGGAGACCACGATGGGCGGAGGGGACACCAAGGCGATCGTGTCCGACATCCTCAGGCACGTCCCGGTGGTGTCCCACCCGGGAAGGTATTAGGCGTGGAGCTCACCGGGCGCGGCAAGACGCTGCTGGCGGTGAGTGTGGTCGTCGGCCTCACCGCGCTCGCGGTGGGCGAGGGCGACCTGCTGCGGGCCGCCGTGCTCGCCGCGGTCCTGCCGCTCGGCGGGGTGGTGGTGCTGCGCTGGACGCGGCCCTCGCTGGAATCGAACCGGGTGCTCAACCCCGCGCAGGTCGAGGCCGGGCAGTCGACCCAGGTGCGCCTGGGGATCCAGAACATCGGACGGCGCCGTCCCCCGGCGCTGATGCTGGAGGACCGCATCCCCTACCGCCTGGGCAACCGCCCGCGCCTGGTGCTGGAACGGCTCGCGCCCGGGGCGAGGAGCGTCGTCAACTACACAATCACCCCGAGCACGCGCGGCGCGTACGAGTTGGGGCCGTTGACCGTCCGCACCGCCGACGCGTTCGGGATGGCCATGGCCGTCCAGGAGTTCCCCGTGACGACCGAGTTGATCGTCACCCCGCGGATCCAGCCGCTGCCGAGCCTGCTGCTGCCGGGCGGGGCGGGCATGTCGTCGAGCGAGGCGGCCGCGCACGCGGTCGCGATCACCGGCAACGACGACATCGCGGTGCGCGAGTACCGCAACGGCGACGACATGCGCCGCGTCCACTGGAAGGCCAGCGCGCACCGCGACCAGCTCATGGTCCGCCGCGAGGAGCAGCCGTGGGAGAACAACGCGTCGGTGCTCTTGGACGTGCGCCGAGGCGCGCACCGCGGCGAGCTGTCGAGCTTCGAGTGGATGGTGGACGCGGCCGCGTCGGCCGTCGTGCGGCTCTCGCGGGACGGGATCGACCCGTGGCTGATCACCTCGCATCGCGACTTCGAATGCCGCCGCGGCGATTACAGCCAGGCGATGCGGTACCTGGCCACGGTGAACGCGGCCCCTGAGGCGCCGATCGGGCAGATGGTCGAGAAGGCGCAGCGGTCGCGGTCGGTGTCGGGCATCGTGGCGTTCCTGGGGCACGTGACCCCTGACGAGGGCGCGTCGCTGGGGCGGCTGGCCAGGCGCGGCGGGCACTGCACGGCGTTCGTGGTCGACCCGATCAAGTGGATCCCGCACGGCGGGCAGCACCGGAACGACCCGCGGGAGCGGGCGTTCGCCGAACAGCACATGGCCGCGGTGTCGGCCCTGGTCAACGCGGGCTGGCAGGTGATCCCGGTCGTGGCCGGGACGGAGCTGCGCCGCGTGTGGAGCCGCCTGGGCGCGTGGAGGAATCTCGGATGAGCGGACAGCGGCACGCGACCGTGGTGGCGGCCTGCACGCTGGCGTTGACCCTGACGCCGCTGATCGGCGTGTTCGAGGGCCTGGCCTGGACGTTCCCGGTGATGCTGACGATCGGCATCATCGCCTTGACCGGTGCGCTCATCCGCGCGGCCGGGCGCGGGCAGGGCCTCCAGACGCTCGGCATGGCCGCGGCGCTGCTCGTGGTCCTCACCGCGGGCTTCTCGGGCGGGACCTCGCTCCTGCTGATCATCCCCACCCCGGCCACCTTCACGTACTGGGCGGAACTGGGCGCCTCGGGCGTGCGGGACATCGTCGTCAACACGCCGCCGGTGGCGGCCGAGGGCGGCATTCTGTTCCTGACCCTGATCGGGGTCGGCGTCGTCGCGATCCTCCACGACATGTTCGTGGTGGGCCTGCGGACCCCGGCGCTGGCGGGCCTGACGCTGCTGACGATGTACCTCGTGCCGGTCTCGGTCGCGCCCGAGGCCACCGCGTGGTTCTGGTTCGTGCTGCCCGCCATCGCGTACCTGTGGATCCTCGGCGACGACAACCTGCGGCGCGTCTCCTCGTTCGGGCACCGGTTCACCGGCACCGGGCAGCTCGTGGGGCAGGGCTTCCCCTCGCCGCTGGCACGCACGGCGCGCTGGTCGGCGGTCGGGTTCGTCACGGCCACGCTGCTGGCGCTCGCCGTGGTCCCGGTGGACACCGACGGCCTGGTCAACCGGGTCGAGAACAACTTCAACGGGCAAGGCGACGCGTACGGGCTCGGCGACGTGAACCCGTGGGCGCAACTGTCCGGTTCACTGAACCAGCCGACCGAAGTGGACGTCCTGCGGGTGACCACGAACGACCCGAACCCGCGCTACCTGCGCATGCACGTGCTCGACCAGCTGACCGGCGACGGCTTCGGCCCCAACGAGTACAGGGGCAACAAACCGCTCAGTTCGCTCGACGACGACGGCTCCTCGGGCACGGTCTACGAGGCGCAGATCGAGAACCTGGAGATGACCGCACCGGTGGTGCCGGTGTACGGCAACCCCCAGAGCCTCGACATCGAAGGCGACTGGTCGATCGACGCCGACACCGACGTGATCATCGGCGACGACACCGACATGGGCGACGTCTCGTCCTACACCCTCACCTACACCGACCCCACGCCCGAAGCCGAAGTGCTGGCCGCGGCTCTCGGCATGGACCCCGGCGACGAACGGTGGGAGGCCAACACCGCACACCCGAACGTGCCGGACCTGACCGCGATCGTGGACCAGGAGCTTCGCGGCGCGAACACCGTGCACGAGAAGGTCCTCGCGGTGGAGGACTTCCTGTCGGTCGAGAACGGATTCATGTACTCGCTCCAGACCGGCGACGCGGGCAACGACGAGGCGATCCTCGACTTCCTGGAGACCAAACGGGGCTACTGCCAGCAGTTCGCCGCCACGATGGCCTGGATGCTGCGCGAGGCCGACGTGGCCGCGCGCGTCGTCATCGGCATGTCCAAGGGCTCGCGCGACGGCGAGTCGTGGGTGCTCACCAGCCGCGACTACCACGCGTGGGTCGAGGTGTACTACGAAGGCTCCGGCTGGATCCCGTTCGACCCGACCCCGGCCTCGGGCGTGCCCGGATCGGTGAACTTCCCGTGGGCGAACGAGCCCGCCGAAGCGGTCGAGGGCCCCAGCCCCGAGCCCGGCGAGAGCGCCGGCCCGACCGACACGCCCTCGGGAGCCACGCCTTCGGCCGAGAACCCGAGCGTGCCCGAGGGGCAGGACCCGACCGCGCAGGCCACCGCCGACGCCGCGGGCGGCGGCTCGGGGGTGAGCATCGACCCCAGGTGGCTGCTGGTGGTGCCGCTCCTGGCGGTCCCGTTCGTGCCGATGCTGCTGCGCGGCGCGATGCGGCGCAGACGCCTCGCCCCGGACCGGATCACCGCCAAGACCGCGTGGGACGAGACCACCGACCTGGCCGCGGACTTCGGCATCTCGCTGCCGGACACGCTCACCCCGAGGCAGGCCGCCGGAGTCCTCGCGCAGAAGGCCCCCGCGGCGCGCGAGGCCGCGACCCGCCTCGGCTCGGCGATGGCCCTCCACCGATACTCCCCCAGGGGCGCCGACCCGGCAGGGCTCGCCGACGCTGTGCACGACCTGCATTCCGAACTGGACAAGGCCGCCGAACCGGGTCGCAGGCGCAGAGCCAGGTTCTGGCCCGCGTCGCTCGCCGAGAAGCTCAGGCCCGGAAGCGAATCCGAGGCGGGCTCGGCCCGCCGCTCGACGCCGGTGACCTCGCGTCTGCGGGCCGCGATGCGGCGTCGGCGACGTTCGAACAGCCGCGGGGGCGGGTCTGTCACAGGCCGCACCTAAGGTTGCGGGCATGGACAGACGCGGTTCGGTCACCGGCGCATCACGCACGGCGGGCACGGTCGAGGGCTTCACCCAGCCGGCGCTCGACTCGTTCGGGACCCCGCTGTCCGAGGTCGTGTTCTGCGTCGTCGACCTGGAGACCACCGGGCTGGCCGCCGACGCGTGCGGGATCACCGAGATCGGGGCCGTCAAGGTCAAGGGCGGCGAGGTCATCGGCGAGTTCGCGACCCTCGTCAACCCCGGCGAGCCCATCGACCCGCGCGTCACCCGCCTGACCGGGATCACCGACGACATGGTCGCCGACGCACCGGGGATCGAGGCGGTCCTGCCCGCGTTCCTCGAATTCGCGCACGGCGCGACCATGGTGGCCCACAACGCCGGGTTCGACATCGGGTTCCTGCGCCACGCGTGCGAGCTCACCGACACGCGCTGGCCGCGCCCGCCCGTGGTCGACACCGTGGTCCTGGCGCGGCGGCTCACCGAGAAGAGCGAGGTCCCCAACCGGCGGCTCGGAACCCTGGCGCGGCTGTTCGGGTCCCCGGTGACCCCGAACCACCGGGCCCTTGACGACGCGAAGGCCACCGTCACGGTCCTCCACGGCCTCATCGAGCGGGCCACCGGGCACGGCGTGGTCACCGACGCGGAGCTGTCGGAGTTCTGCCGGGCGATTCCCTCTGAGCTGCAACGGCGCAAGCGGCACCTGGCCGAGGGCCTGCCGCGCTCGCCGGGGGTGTACATCTTCCGCGACGCCGACGACCGGGCGCTGTACATCGGCGTGTCGGTCGACGTGGCCGCGCGGGTGCGCAGCTACTTCTCGGCCGCGGAGCAGCGGCGCAGGCTGCGGGACATGCTCGCGTCGGCCGAGCGCGTCGAGGTCGTCGAATGCGCGCACCGGCTCGAAGCGGGCGTGGCCGAACTGCGGCTCATCTCGGGCGGCAAGCCGCCGTACAACCGGGCCGCGAAGTTCCCCGAGCACCGCAGCTGGGTGCGCTTCACCGACGAACCGTATCCGCGCCTTCAGGTCTCGCGCAAGCCCCCCGCGCCGGGCACCCCGCGGCTCGGGCCGACCTCCGGGACGCAGGCGCAGGCCGCGATCAACGCCATCGAGGCCGCGATGCCGATCCGCTCGTGCCGGACCCGCTTGTCCCCCAAGCGGTTGTCGCCCTCGTGCGTGCTCGGGGAGATCGGGCGGTGCGCCGAGCCGTGCCGCCACACGGTCTCGGTCGAGGAGTACGCCTCGATCGCCGAACGGGCCGCGCGGGCGATGGACGGCGACCCCGCGCCGGTCGCCGAGGCGATCGGCGAGCGCCTCGCCGAACTGGCCGAGTCCGAGCGGTTCGAGGCCGCCGCAGAGCGCCGAGACGAACTCGGGGCGTTCCTGTCCCTCGCCGCGGCCACGCACCGCGTCAGGAGCCTTGTGGCGGCCGGAGAGCTCGTGGCGGCGGGTCGGGCCAAGGGCGGCGGCTGGGAGGTCGCGGTGATCCGCCACGGCCTCCTCGCGGGCGCGATCCGCACCCCGCCCCGCGTCGACCCGATGCCCCACATCGCCAAACTCCGAGAGACCTCCCGCGCGATCGAACCGGTCGAAGACGTCGTGGACGCGGCCCACGCCGCCGAGACCCGCCTCCTCCTCGACTGGCTCGCCCGCCCCGAAGTCCGCATCGTCCACGCAGAGGGAACCTGGGCGACCCGCCTCGACGGCCCCGAACGCTGGACCGGCACCCTCCCCAAACCAGAGAACCCCTGGCAGCGCTGACCGCGCATGGCGCACCTCACCACATGGTGGGACAGGTCGCGCGACGCTCTGTCGCCGCTCTCGCACCGCGTGTTTTCGCTGGTCGACGGCGGCGTCGCCGACATTTCGGGCGCAAGGCGTCTCGCATGTCGTTGCGGCGCTTGGGGTGTCGATTCTCCCAGGGCGCTGGTACTGTCCGTGTTCCGTACGTGGCTATGGAAATGCCGAAATCCGACAGTGTCTAGTGTCGATTCTCTCCAAGGATCGTTGTACATCTAGAATGCGGTCAACCTTGGGCATCGGAGGCTTTCATGTTGCGCGCATTGCTTTCGGCTACTCGGTCTGCCAAACCGGACGACCCGTGGGACCTCGCGGGAAAGGTGGCGCAGCTCGAAGCGGCTCACCGTGCCCACTGCGAGCAGCCCGACATGCTCCTGGTCCGCCGCGCCTACCGCATCGCCGAGCAGATGCACCGCGGGCAGGCCCGCCGCTCGGGCGAGCCGTACATCACCCACCCGATCGCCGTGTCGACCATCCTCGCCGAACTCGGCGTCGACACCGCCACCATCGCCGCCGGGCTCCTCCACGACACCGTCGAGGACACCAGCTACTCCCTCGAAGCGCTGCGCGGCGACTTCGGCGACGAGATCGCGGTCATGGTCGACGGCGTCACCAAGCTCGACAAGATCCACCTCGGCTCGGCCGCCGAGGCCGAGACGTTCCGCAAACTGGTGCTCACCGCCGGGCGCGACATCCGCGTCATGGTCATCAAGCTGGCCGACCGGCTGCACAACATGCGCACCATCAAGTTCAAGAAGCGCCCCAGCCAGATCCGCATCGCCGAAGCGACCAAGGACGTGCTGATCCCCCTGGCCGACCGGCTCGGGCTCTACGTGATCAAGCGCGAGCTGGAGGACATCGTCCTGGAGACGCTCGAACCGGAGGTCTTCCAGGCCATCCGCGAGCACATCGGCTCCGACACCGACCGCAACCGCAAAGTGGCCCTCATCGTGCCCCAGGTGCGCCGGGCCCTGCGCGAGTTCAAGGTCACCGCCACCCTCCAGGACCGGCCGAGGCACCCGTACTCGGTCTACCGCGAGATGCAGAAGCACCCCGGCACCGGCCCGGCCGACCCGCCGCGCCTGGTGATCGTGGTCGACGGGCCCGCCACCGACTGCTACGCCGCGCTCGGTGCGATCCACAAGGTCTGGAAGCCACTCGGCGGCAAGTTCCGCGACCTCATCGCGGCCAAGAAGTTCAACCTGTACCAGTCGATCCACACCGCCGTGGCCGGGCCGGGCGGCGAGGCCGTCGAGTTCCTCATCCGCACCAAGGAAATGCACGAGACCGCCGAGATCGGCATCGTGGCCGGGCTGCGCCAGAGCGGGGCCAACCCGGTCGACGTGCAGCTGCCGTGGCTCCAGCGGCTCCTGGACTGGCAGCACGAGGTGGCCGACTCGGGCCAGTTCCTGCACTCGCTGCGCTGCGACCTCGCCGACCAGGACATCCTGGTCTTCACCGGCGACGGGGAGCAGGTGCTGGTCCCCAAGGCCTCCACCGCCGTCGACGTGGCGTACTGCTCGGGCCCAGCCAAGGGCCACCGGCTCATCGCGGCCTACGTCAACGGCGAGATCGCGCCGGTCTCGCAACCGCTGCGCGACGGCGACACGGTCGAGCTGGTCCTCACCACCGAGCAGCCGTACGGGCCCTCGAAGCAGTGGCTCGACCACGCCAAGACTCCCGAGGCGCAGCTGCACATCAACGACTGGTTCGGCGCGATCGACGACCTCGACTCCACCGGCGAGCTCCCCGTGATCCCCATGCAGCGCTTCGAAGACGAACTCAAAGCGGGCAAGAACCGCCTGTGGAGGGCCCTCATCGCCCGCGGCAGAGGCCTAGCCGGAGAGCAGCCGCTCCACGGCGTGGCGTCCTCCCTGGGCTACCCCGACCTCGACTCGCTCTACCTGGCCTTGGCGAGGGAGAAGCTCGACCCGGACGAACTGGCGGACAAGCTCATCACCACCGTCGACCGCTTCTAGGCGAATGCACCTCGCATAGAACCACTGTCACACCCCCGAGCGACCATTGAATCGGGGGCGCTTCCACATCGAGGAAGACTCGCATTCAACCGCGACACCCCCCTGTCGCACCCTCGCGCGACGATTGACCCGGGGGCACCTCCGGATCGAGACTTCCTCACGTACAGAACGCGCTGAGCCGCTCAACGACGAAGGGCCCCGCCTTCCGGCGGGGCCCTTCATCTCGTCTCGCTAGTGCTTGCCCGAGTCGATCTCGTCGCGGCGGCCGGATTCCTCCGGCTCCTCGATCGACTTGAAGAAGCCCTTGTCGGCCGGCTCCAGAGCCCCGATGCGGTTCATCTTCTTCGGGACCACCCAGCCGTTGTACTCCAGCTCGGTGTGGCCGTGCTCGTCGGGCTCGGCGAGCGGCTGGTGCACCTCGTAGAAGCGCCCGTCCGGGTCCCTCATCAGGATGCCCGTCTCCAGGCCGTGCGCGAGCACCTCGCGGTCGTGCTGCTGGAGGCCCAGGCAGATCCGGTACGTCACGTAGTACGCGATGATCGGCAAGACCACGATCAGGATGCGGCCGGCCCAGGTCATCGCGTTCAGGCTGATCTGGAACTTCTCGGCGAACACGTCGTTGCCACCGGAGATCACGCCGATGATCCAGAAGACCACGACCATGACGCCCAGGCTGGTTCGGCCGGCGTTGTCACGCGGACGCTGGAGCAGGTTGTGGTGCCCGCGGTCCTTGGTGAACCGCCGTTCCAGCGCCGGGTACAGCAGCGGCAGCAGGACCGACAGGCCCATGCCCGCGATCGCCGGCCAGAACACGGCCGGGAGCGTGAAGTACGGCGGAACTCTGAACTCCCACGCCGGGAACAGGCGGATGAGGCCGTCCAGGTACATGACGTAGAAGTCCGGCTGCGAGGCCGACGAGACCACCGCGACGTCGTAGGGCCCGAAGAGCCAGATCGGGTTGATCTGGAACAGGCCCGCCATCGCCCCGATGACGCCCCAGATGAACAGCATGAAGCCGACCTGCTTCATGATGTAGTTCGGGAACATCCGGTAGCCGACCACGTTGTGCTCGGTGCGGCCCGGTCCGGGCCACTGCGTGTGCTTCTGCGCGAACACCAGGCCCACGTGGACCACGATGAGCCCCAAGAGGATCAGCGGGAACACGAACACGTGGATGATGTAGATCATCGAGATCACCGAGGTGCCGGGGAACTGGCCCCCGAACAGCGCGGCCGAGGCCCACGGGCCGATGAACGGCACCGAGGCGGTCATGCCCTCCATGATGCGAAGGCCGGTGCCCGACAGGCCGTCGTCGGGAAGCGAGTAGCCGAAGAAGCCCTCGAAGAAGCCGACCCAGAACAGTAGGATGCCGATCATCCAGTTCGTCTCGCGCGGCGCGCGGAACGCGCCGGTGAAGAAGATCCGGAGCATGTGGACCAGGATCGAGGCCATGAACAGCAGCGTGGCCCAGTGGTGCATCTGGCGCATGAACAGGCCGCCGCGCACCTCGAACGAGATGTCCAGGGCCGAGGCGTAGGCCTGCGTCATCTCCACGCCCTGCAACGGGACGTACGCGCCGTTGTAGGTCACGTGGACCATCGAGGGCTCGAAGAACAGCGCCAGGAACGTGCCCGAGAGCAGCAGCAGGATGAACGAGAACATCGCGATCTCGCCCAGCAGGAACGACCAGTGGTCCGGGAAGACCTTGTTCATCAGCACCCGGGCCGGGCCCGCGAGCTTGAAGCGGTCGTCGAGTTCGCCGCCTGCCTTGGTCAGCAGGCTGTCGCTAGTGCCTTTGCGGCGTTTCACTTCTCATCCTCCTCGGGGAGGGACGGGCGGTTCCAGAACGCCGGGCCCGGAGGCACCAGGAAGTCCGAAGTGGCGATGAAGTAGCCCTCTTCGTCGACGTCGAGCGGCAGGATCGGCAGGTGCCGGGTCGCCGGGCCGAAGACGGGGGCCGCGTTGTCCACCACGTTGAACTGCGACTGGTGGCACGGGCACAGCAGGCGCTGGGTCTGCTGCTCGTAGAGGCTGGCCGGGCAGCCGACGTGAGTGCAGATCTTCGAGTAGGCCACGAAGTTGCCCCACAGGGCGTCGACTTCCTGGTACATCGGGTACAGGTTCTCGTGCAGCGTGGCCGCGTCCGACTCGCGGAGCCGGATGAGCAGGACCGGCGCGGTCGGGAACTCGTTGCTGGCGCCGTGGTCGATCGCCGGGAAGGCCGTGATCTGACCGCCGGCCGAGATCATGTCGGGGCGCACCAGGGCGCCGTCCTTCATCATCAGGCGGATCGGCTTGCCGTCGTTGTACCGCTCGGCGTTCCAGCCGGTCACGGTGTACATGTCGCCCGGGTCCTTGAGGAGCGCGCCCAGCGGCGCCACGGCGGCGAGGCCGAGCGGCGCGGCCGCGAGCAGCGCGGTCTTGACCAGGAACGGACGGCGACGCAGGCCCATGTCCTCCACCACGGTGTCCACCGTGGACTCGGCGATGCGCCGATCGTCGGGCTCGGAGCCGCCGTCGTGGCGGTCCTGGACGAGCTCCTCGATCGGGAGGAGCTTCTTGGCCCAGGTGAGGACCCCGACCGCGAAGAACAGGAGCGAGAAGCCGAGCGTGGTGCCCAGGATCGGGGTGTACCACGTCTCGGGGTCGCGCCAGGTCGCCAGGCCCTCGTACTCCCAGGGCCAGAAGATGTACGCCGCCACGAAAGCGAGCGCGAACAGACCCGAGAGCAGGAACAGACCCGAGACGATGCGCTCCATGCGCTTCTCGGCCTTGGTCCCCGGCTTGGCGAAGCGCGGTTCGTAGTGGATGATCTCGATGTCGTCGCGGCGCAGGCCCTCTTTGTAGACCTCGAAGCGGGACAGCTTCGGGTCGCTCAGGTCCACGGGCTCGCCGCCTTGGGCACTGTCGTTGTGGGCACTCACGATTTACCTGCAATCCAGAGCGTGGTCAGCAGGAGCGCGGTCATGCCGACCAGGAAGATGGCCACGCCTTCGGTGGCCGGACCGAAACGTCCGAGGGTGAACACGCCGCCGCGGTCCTTGTCGTCGTTGACGATCCACTGGACGTAGGCGATGATGTCGGCCTTCTGCTCGGGGGTGAGCTCGTTGTCGGCGAACACCGGCATGTTCTGCGGGCCGGTGAGCATCGCCTGGTAGAGCTCCTCGTCGGTGACGCCTTCGAGGGTCGGGGCGTGTGCGCCCGAGGAGAGCGCGCCGCCGCCGCCGGCGTAGCCGTGGCAGGAGGAGCAGTTGACGCGGTAGAGCTCGCCGCCCTCGGCCACGTCGGCGTCGGCCACGAGGATCTCGAGGTCGTCGGGCACCGCGGCACCGCCGCCGAGGTACTCGATGTACGCGCCGAGCCACTCGGCCTCTTCCTCGGTGAACACCGGGTCGTCGAGGTAGGGGGCCTGGGCTCCCTGCGCGGCCATCGGCATGCGGCCGGTGTTGACCTGGAACTCGACCGCCGCCGAACCGACGCCGATGAGGCTCGGTCCGCGCCCTTCGACGCCCTCGCCGTTGGCGCCGTGGCAGGAGATGCAGCTCGTGTCGTAGAGCTCCTGACCCTTGACGACCTCGGCGTCGATCGCGTTGGCCTCGGACTCCTGGGCGTAGAGGCTCGGCGAGAACACCGAGTAGAGCCCTCCGACGATGACCAGTGCGCCGGTGAACCTGGCGAGCGCGCCGAGGCGCTTGCGCCAGCCTCGGCGGCGTTTCGCTGATGCAGCCACGGTTGTTGCCTCACCTTTATCTAGCTGTCGGACCGGGCCGGACCCTGTTCGGTCCCTGCCCGGCCGGCGGCCGCCACCGGGCGGCGGCCGTCGCATTTCTCGGATGGAGCCTCGGCGCGGGGCCGGGGCCGGGTTCGACCTCGGTCGCGGGCGGGTCCGGTGGGACGCGCCGAGCGGCCGAGGCGGTTGTCAGTACTGGGCCATCGGAAGGAAGTAGATCACGGCGAACAGCGCGATCCAGACGACGTCGACGAAGTGCCAGTAGTAGGACACCACGATGGACGCGGTGGCCTGAGCGGGGTTGAAGCGTCCCATCGTCGAACGGATCAGGTAGATGATGAACGCCACCAGGCCGCCGGTCACGTGGAGACCGTGGAAACCGGTGGTCAGGTAGAACATCGTCCAATAGCCGTCGGTCGAGATCGCGAATCCTTCGCCGACCAGGTTCCGATACTCGTTCACCTGGCCGAGCATGAAGATCAGACCCATGATGAAGGTGATCGCGAACCACAGTCGCAGCTTGTGCACGTCACCGCGCTCGGCGGCGAACACCCCGAGCTGGCAGGTGACCGACGAGGCCACGAGGATCACCGTGAAGACCAGCGCGTAGGGGATCTCGAGGTGGTGGTAGCCCTCCTCGAAGATCGCCGGCGCGGAGGCCTGGATCGAGAAGTACATCGCGAACAGGCCCGCAAAGAACATCAGTTCGCTGCTCAACCACACGATGGTGCCGACACTGACGACATTGGGCCGCGTCAGTGAGTGGATTCGGCTGGGGTCGATAGTTGCTTCGGCGGCAGTCACGCGCACATTATTACGTTCCGTTGGGCCCAAGCTGTGCATGGGGTGTGTTTTTCGCGCGTGTCGCGCGGCGGTAGGCTCACCGACTCCTCCCATCGTGTTCCCAGGTCATGCCGGGTTCGGCCTATGTAGGCGGTCGTCGGGGCGGAAGTGGGCGCTCCGGTCTTCCCATTTCGGTGTGGCCGGTTTAATATGCGAGGCGTGAGTACCTCAACGTCGCAGTTCTCGGTTCTGCTTTACAGCCATCGACCCGCCGTCATCGAACAGATGCGCTCTGCGATCGGCGAGGAGCCGGTCGAGGGGATCAGCATCGAGTACGCGGTCGCCGGAGCGTACGACGAGGCGGTGTCCCTCATCGACAAGTACGAGATCGACCTCGTGCTGCTCGACGGGGAGGCGCAGCCCGCCGGAGGCCTGGGCATCGCGCGCCAACTCCGCGACGAATTCGACGAGCCGCCGACGCTGGCCGTGGTGGTCGCGCGGGCCGCGGACCGCTGGCTGGCGGCGTGGTCGCGGGCCGACGCGGTGCTGATGCACCCGCTCAACCCGGTGACCACGGGCCAGACGGTAGTAGACTTGCTGGTCAGCCGCGCAGAAGGCGCGGCGCCGGCGCAGCGCGCCGCCTGACCTTCCTCCCTTTGGAGTGCTCATGTCGAATGCGACCTGGCCTGATGTCCTCGCGCGGCTTTCTAGCGGCGGCCATCTCGACGAGGCCAGCGCCGACTGGGCGATGGCCGAGATCATGGCGGGCAATGCCGATCCGGCCCAACTCGCGGCGTTCGCGGTGCTGCTGCGCTCAAAGGGTGAGACGCCAGAGGAGATAGGTGCGATCGCGGGCCGGATGCTCGCCGAGACCACTCGTCTGGACCTGTCTGACCTGGGCGTGGCGGTGGACATCGTCGGCACCGGGGGCGACGGCTCGAACTCGGTGAACATCTCGACGATGGCGGCGGTCGTGGTCGCGGCCGCGGGTGTGCCGGTCATCAAGCACGGCAACCGGTCGGCGTCGTCGACGGTGGGTTCCGCGGACCTGCTCGAAGCGCTCGGGGTGGACCTGGAGGCGTCGGCCGAGCGGGTCGAGGCCTCGGTCCGCGAGATCGGGATCGGCTTCTGCTTCGCGCGCACGTTCCACCCGGGCATGCGCCACGCCGGTCCGGTCCGGGCGGCGCTGGGCATCCCCACGGTGTTCAACCTCCTTGGCCCCCTGACGAACCCGGGCCAGCCCGCGGCGGGCCTGATCGGCTGCGCGGACCCGGTGAAGGCGCCTTTGATGGCGCAGGTGTTCGCGGCGCGGGGCGCTTCGGTGTTCGTGGTCCGCGGCGACGACGGCCTGGACGAGATCTCGACGTCGGCCACGACGTCGGAATGGATCGCCTCGGGCGGCCGGGTCTCGCAGGGCACGATCAACAGCACCGAGTTCGGGCTGATGAAGGCCGGTCCCGAGGCGCTCAAAGGCGGCGACATCGAGTTCAACACGAACGTCGCGCGCCAGGTCTTCGCGGGCGAGACCGGTGCGGCTCGCGATGCGGTGCTGCTGAACGCGGCGGCGGCATTGGCTTCTCGTCAGGGCCTGATCGACGGCGTGGACCTCCACGACGAAAAGATCCGCCGAGACCTGCTGATCCGAAACCTGGAACTCGCGGCGAAGGCGGTCGACGGCGGTGCGGCGACGGCGCTGGTCGAGCGCTGGGCGGCGTTCAGCAAGCAGTAGAAGACGAACGAGAGGGGCGAAGCGTCGATAGCGCTTCGCCCCTCTCGGCGTTCACGGGCGCAGGTGGCCGAGTGCGCGGACGGGCGCCTCTTTCGTCTCACCGCCTCGGCCGAGTCCACGCCCCGGCCCGCCACGGCCCGGACCGGCCGCCGAACGGAAGCGGGGCGGCGAGCGCCTTGCGCCTGCTGCCCCGCATCCGGCTCACCGCCTCAGCCACGTCCAAGCCACGGCCCGCCACGGCCGCAAAGCGACCGCGCGCCACTCAGCGCCGCTCCTGACCGCCGCTTCGCCCGCACCCCGCCCCGCCCCACGCGGCCCGTCCCCGCCCGGCCCGGCCCGGCCGCCGAACGACTGCGGGGCGGCGGGCGCAAAGCGCCTGCCGTCCCGCTTCCGTTCGGGCTATTGGTACTTCTTGAGTTCGTCCTCGGAGGCGAGCGTGGTCGGCTTCGACTGCGGGAGTTCGGTTCTGATGAGGACGCAGCCGCATTCTTCGCAGCGCAGGACCTCGTCGATGGGGGCGGACTTGATGGGGATCATGTCGGCTGGGGACTTTTCGATGCGGCAGGAGCCGCAGCGGCGGCCGACGAGTTCGGCGGCGGCTATCGGTTGCTTGGCGTGGATGCGGTCGTAGAGCTCGACGAGGCGGTCGGGGATGTTGATGGCGAGGGCTTCGCGGGTGGAGGCGGCGTCGGCGGCCTCGGTGTCGATCGCCTCGAGGCTGCGGGTGCGCTCGGCTTCGGCGTCGGCGAGGACGGCGCGGGCCTGGTCGACCTGGCGGCGGGTCTCTTCGAGTTCGGCGTCGAGGGCTTCGCGGCGCTCCATGAGTTGGAGCTGGTCGTCTTCGAGGGTGCCTTGGCGGCGGGCGAGGGATTCGAGTTCGCTCTGGAGGCCTTCGAGTTCCTTCGCGGTGGCCGCGCCGGAGGCCATGCGGGTGCGGTCGGCGTCGGCGCGCTTGGTGACCAGCTCGACTTCGCGTTCGACGCGTTCGATGTCGCGGTCGAGGTCGGCGAGGTCGCCCGAGAGGTTCGCGGCCTTGTCGGCCAGGGCGCTCAGGCGCTGGCCGGCGGCGGCGAAGGCCGGGTCGTCGTCGAGCTTGCGGCGGCGCTGGTCCAGCTGGGTGAGCTGGGTGTCCACCGCCTGGAGTTCGAGCAGTCGACGCTGATCGAAAAGGTCGGCTTTCAACTCAGTTCACCCCGGATTTCTGGTGGATGGTCCACGGATCGGTGTCGATGTCGGAGACGATCACGTCCTCGACCAGACGAGACAGTTGCTCCGCAACAGTATCGAGCCACGGTCGCTCGGTGGCCCAGTGGGCGGCGTCGATGAGGGCCGGGCCGCTCTGGGCCAGGACCTCGCTGGCGGGGTGGTGGCGGAGGTCGGCGGTCAGATACGCGTTCGCGCCCGCGGCGGCCGCGTCGGCGAGGTAGGAGTCCCCCGCGCCGCCGCAGACCGCGACGGTGCTGACGAGCCGTTCAGGGTCGCCCGCGGCCCGCACGCCCCACACGGTGGGCGGGAGCGCGGCCGCGGCGCGGGCGGTGAGGTCGGCGAGGGTCATCGGTTCTGGCAGGCGGCCGATGCGGCCGATCCCGCGGCCCGAGTCTTCGTGCTCGGCTCCGTCGAGGGGGCGCAGGGGCCGCAGGTCGACCAGGCCGAGGCGGTCGGCGAGGGCGTCGGAGACGCCCGGGCTGGCAACGTCGGCGTTGGTGTGGGCGACGTAGAGGGACATGCCGGATTCGATGAGGGTGTGGACGAGGTCGCCTTTGTAGTCGGCGGCCGGGTCGAGGCTGGAGACGCCGCGCAGGAGCAGCGGGTGGTGGGCCACGATGAGGTCGCAGTCGGCTTCGATCGCCTCGATCACGGTGGCGGGCACGACGTCCACGGCGCACAGGACGCGGCCGACCGAGTTGCCGCCCCGTCCGCAGACGAGGCCGACCCGGTCCCAGTCCTGGGCCCATCGCCTCGGGTAGAGGTCGTCGAGGGCGGCGGTGATCTCGCTCAACGTGCGCATCCCTGGAGTCTATTGACGCCCCGCTCCGGACGGGGGGCGGGCGGTGCCCGGAGCCTGAGCAGCGGCGGCTCCGGGCACCTCGTGCGGGCGGGGCGGGCTCCCGTGCCGCGGAGCCCGCCGCCCGCGGGTTCAGCTCAGGGCCCCGACCTCCTCGGCGAGGCGGCGCATCTCCGGGAGCGGTTCGCCCTTGGTGCGGTGGAGGATCTGGTCGATCAACTCGATCGCGTGCGGGCGGCACCGGATCTCGGAGGGGGCGTTGCGGTCGGCGGTGACCAGGTGCCTTCCGGCCATCTCGATGTCCCCCACCTGGACGCACGCGCGCGACATGTCGAGGTGGTGGTGCGAGCGTCGTTCGGCCACGAGGTCGGCCAGCGCGGCGGGCGGGATGCGGTCGTGGACGGCGAGGGCGTCGGCGCCTTCGCCGAGTTCGACGAACGCGGCGGCGCGGTGCAGCATGACGTTGGTCGGCCCGAACGAGGTGTAGTAGTAGTTCGCGTCGCGGCCGAGGATGCCGGCGGCGCGGGAGGCGCTGTCGAGCAGGTCGTCGCTGGTGTCGCTGTCCCCGGCGAGGGCGGCGGCCATGGCGCCTTGGAGCAGGAGCGCGCCGTAGACGCTGATCTCGGCGGGCGTGGAGGCTTCGCCGCCGGTCTCGGTGATGAGGCCGTGGGCGACTTGGACGTTGAGGTCGAGTGCGGCCTGGTAGCGCCCGAGTGCCCTGAGCGCGTTGGCGACGCGGGTGGTGGCGATGCCGGCCAGGAGCGGGTCGTTGCCGCGGTTGGCGGCCGAGATCGCGCGGTCGGCGGCGAGCCAGGCGAGCTGGGCCTCGCCGAGTTTGCGAAGGACCGTGGAGGCGATCTGGTAGACCTGCGTCATGAGTTCGGCGGCGTCGGCGGCGGTGCCGCCGACGGGTTTGTCCTCGGCGACGGGGGTGTCGCGCAGGAGCTGGATGAGCGATCGGGCCACGACCGGGTAGTGGCCCTTCTCGAAGGCGAGCCAGCAGTAGTTGACCGCGCCGCGCAGTTGCGGGATCGGGGTCGGGTCGATCGGCGCGGCTTCGAGGAAGCGGCCGAGTCGTTCGTAGCGTTCGAGGGATTGGCGGATGGATTCGACTTCGACTTGGTCGAGGCAGCCGCCCAGGCCTGGGCGCCTTCGGGGTTCGCGGCCGAGGAGCTGGCCGGCGTCGACGCTGAGCGCCTCGGCCAGCTCGGTGATGACCGAGTACTTGTCGAGGCGGCGGACGCCGCGTTCGATCTTGTCGACCCAGCTCTTGGACTTGCCGATGCGGTCGGCGAAGACCTGCTGGGACATGCCTCGGCGTTGTCGCCAATAGGCGACACGCCTCCCCATGGGTTGCGTTTCGGACTCCATGTCAGACCCCACCGTCTCTAGGAGTTGCGTGCGGACGTCGGGGCCGGGCCCCGTTGTGCCGGTGCAATGTTCGGTTGTCGCGTGTGTTCGTTGTGGCGGCCGCTGGCGCGACCAGACGTTCGCGGCCGCCGCGGCGGGAGGCGAGTTCGGTTTGGCCTGCGGCGTCGTGATGCCGCCTCGTCGTCCCGTCACTATGTGTTTACCGTCTTTCGCGTTCGCGCACAACGGTCGTCAGCTTCCGTTGTCACGCTGCGCGGGACCTTGATCACAGTGTGGCTCACTCGACTCGGAACAATGTCGCCCATCTGGGCTTATGACCGTTTTCGGTCGCCCGAACGCGGGAAATCTGCACATGCAACGTGTCGATTCAAGGGGTTCAGTCGTTGTGTCAGATATGAGACACAACCGAGTCGTCGAGCGCCGCGAACATCGGCGCGCGCTTCGCAGGGCCGTGCTGTCGGCCGTTCTCGCCACCGCGATCGGGGCCGGATCGGGCTACGCGATCGCCTTCTCGCCGCTCGCCGGATGGATCGTGGTCGGCATCGGCGGGGCCGTGGCGCTCACGCTGTGGGTCGAGTCGAGGGCAGGGCGCGCGGCGACCGCGCCGCCGGTCGCGCGGTTCCTGTTCGCGGCGCAAAGCGAGGACTGAAAGCCCCCGCTCCCCCCGGGGACCGCGGCGGTGTCTCCCGCGTCGCGGTCCCTGCCCCCTCTCGACCGGCCCGCGACGGCCGGATGTCGCGCGTCGTCCCCGCACTGACGCGCCCGATGGCGGCGGCCGCCCGATTCCACCCGGGCGGCCGTCTCCGGTCAGTCGAGGCGGACCACCAGGCACTTGCCGCCTTGGTAGACGCCGCCGTCGACGTTGAGCACGAGGCCTTCGCAATAGCGGCGGGCCTGGGTCACCTGGCTCGGTTCGAGTTCGGTCGTGTCGGGGATCGTGGAGTGGCCGTGGACGAGTTCCTCGCCGCCGAACGTGCGGAGCATCCCGCGCACCCGGGCCGGGCCGCCCTCGCCGAGGAACTCGTGGCGGCGGGTCAGCTCGCGGAAGAGCTGCCACCACTCCTCGGGCTCATCGGAGGACATGACGGCGCGCACGGCCGCGTTCACGGTCTCGACGCTGCGCCCGTACCCGAGATAGGACTCGGTGTCTGCGTGGATCAGCAGGGACTTGTCGGCCACGTGCATCACCTGGCGGGTCTCCAGCCACTCGACCTCGTCCTCGGTGAGGTCGCCGAGCTCGTCTTCGAAGCCGCCGTTGAGGACCCACCAGTGGAGGAACTGCCGGTCCTGGCCGTCGACGTCGGTGAAGGCCACGTCGCCGAAGCGCCGCGAGCCGAGCACGAGCACCTCGTGGTTGCCGATGAGCGTGTCGACCGAGCCGCCCTCGGCGGCCGACTCCTCGGCGAGGCTGCGCAGCAGCCGCACCACGGCCACGCCCTCCTCGCCGCGGTCGAACAGGTCGCCGAGGATCCACAGGCGGGCGGCCCCGCCGGTCCAACGGGCGTCCTCGTCGACCAGATCCCGGTCGCGTAGCGCCTCCACGAGCGCGTCGTAGTGGCCGTGGATGTCGCTGGCCACGAACAGCGGACTCGTATCAGGCATGGCGTCGATGTTAATCCGACGCGAGGCCGCGCGGTGAGGATGTCGGGCCCTACCTTGCGAGCAGGCGAACCAACTTGCCGCGCGGCAGGTGCGCGGAATAGGATTCGGCCACCGCCTGACTCAGCCAGCGAGGAGCCTCCGTGACCGAGAACCCGTTCCTGACCAAGTCCGACCTGCCGTATCAGTTGCCGCCGTTCGCGAGCGTGAAGACCGAGCACTACCTGCCCGCGTTCGAGGCCGGCATGGCCGAGCAGCTCGAAGCCGTGGCCGCCATCGCCGCGAGCGACGAGGAGCCGACCTTCCAGAACACGGTCGTGGCGCTGGAGGAGTCCGGCCAGGGCATCCTCAAGCGGGTCAGCCTGGTGTTCTACAACAAGAACTCCTCGGACACCGACGACGAGATCAACGCCGTCGAGACCGAGATCAGCCCCAAGCTCGCCGCGCACTCCGACGCGATCTTGATGAACCCCGAGCTGTTCGCCCGCATCGACGCGATCTGGAACCGCCGCGACGACCTCGGCCTCGACGAGCAGGACGCGCGGCTCCTCGAGCGGTACCACACCGAGTTCGTCCGCGGCGGGGCCGCGCTCGACGAGGCGGGCAAGGAGCGCCTCGCCGCGATCAACACCGAACTGGCCGAACTGGCCTCCAAGTTCAACCAGCAGATCCTCGCCGACATCAACGACGCGGCCGTCCACGTCACCGACGAAGCCGAACTCGACGGCCTGGGCGCCGACCAGATCGGGGCCGCCGCCTCCGCCGCGAAGGACCGCGGGCTCGACGGCTGGCTCATCACGCAGTCGAACTTCTCGCGCCACCCGCTCCTTGAGGATCTGAAGAACCGGGACCTGCGCGAACGCCTCTACAAGGCCACCATCGGGCGCGGGCGCGGCAACGCCGCCACCCTGCTGCGGATGATCTCGCTGCGCGCCGAGAAGGCCCGCCTGCTCGGCTTCGACCACTTCGCGGCCTACATCGCCGCCGACGGCACCGCCGGGAACGCCGAGATCATCGCCGAGCGGCTCGCCGGCCTCGCCGAGGCCGCGGTGCGCAACGCCAAGCGCGAAGCCGCCGACCTCCAAGAGGTCGTGGACGCGCAGCAGGGCGGGTTCGAACTGGCCGCGTGGGACTGGTCGTTCTACGCCAAGCAGGTCCGCCAGGAGAAGTACGGCTTCGACGCCGAAGCGCTCAAGCCCTACCTCGAACTCGACCGGGTCCTCGTCGACGGCGTCTTCCACGCCGCCGAGAAGGAGTTCGGACTGACCTTCCAACTGCGCGAAGACCTTCAGGGCTACCACCCCGAGGCCCGCGTGTGGGAGGTCTTCGACGACGGCGAGCCGCTGGGCCTGTTCGTGGGCGACTTCTTCACCCGCGACTCCAAGAAGGGCGGCGCGTGGATGAACCCGCTCGTCGTCCAGTCCGACCTCACCGGGAACAAGCCGGTCGTCGTCAACAACCTCAACATCGTGGGGCCCGCGGAGGGGCAGCCCCCGCTCGTCACCGTCGACAACGTGACGACGCTGTTCCACGAGTTCGGGCACGCGCTCCACGGCCTGCTCTCGGCCTGCCGCTACCCCAAGACCTCGATGACCTCGACCCCGCGCGACTTCGTGGAGTACCCCTCGCAGGTCAACGAGATGTGGGAGCTGTGGCCCGAGGTCGTGGCCAACTACGCGCGCCACCACGAGACCGGCGAGGCCGCCCCGGCCGAGCTGCTGGCCCAGTGGGAGGCCTCCAGCCAGTTCGGGCTCGGCTTCGCGACCACCGAATACCTCGGCGCGGCCCTGCTCGACCAGGCCTGGCACCGGCTCACCCCCGAAGAGGTCCCCGACGGCGGCGACGACCCGGCCGCGGCCGTGGAGGCCTTCGAGCGCCAGGCGCTCGAAGCGGCCGGGATCTACCTGCCGCAGATCGCCCCGCGCTACCGCTCGGGCTACTTCGCGCACATCTCCATCGGCTACGCCGCCGGGTACTACTCCTACATCTGGTCGGAGATCCTCGACGCCGACACCGTGGAGTGGTTCAAGTCCAACGGCGGCCTGACCCGCGAGAACGGCGACCACTTCCGCGCCACGCTGCTGAGCAAGGGCGGCTCCATCGACCCGATGGAGTCCTTCCGACGCTTCCGCGGCCGCGACGCCGAGATCGAACCGCTATTGGAGCGGCGCGGCCTGAAGTAGCCGCACGGTGAAGGGCCCGGAACTTTCGCTCCGGGCCCTTCACCATTGCCGCACGAGGTCGTGCGCCTCTTCGCCTACAACGCCAGCGGGCGCTCGAACGGGGACGGGACCGGGAAGTACGACTCCAGGAATCGCCGCATCAGCGCCGAGCGCTCCTCGGCCTGCTCCTCGGTGAGGCCGGAGTCGTTGATGCAGAACGTCTCCTGGTCGCGCCGCTCCAACAGGAGGTCGAAGCGCTCGGCCACGTCGGGGGTCCCCAGCTCCAGATACGCCGCGCGGGTCTGGGCCGCCACGGCCCGGCCCGAGAAGTACGCGTAGTAGTGCTGGAGGGTCACCGTCGACACGTCGGCCACGTCCCGGAACGCGCTGCGGGCCGTGCGGGCCATGTCCGCGTCGAACTCCTTCGCGACCTCGGCGAGCACGCTGCGCCGCAACGGATACGGGACATGCCGCATCATCCGCGAGATGGTCCGCCCGAAGGCCCCTTCGAGCAGCGCCCGGTCGTTCTTGAAGGCCGCGTTGGGAGGCGAGTCGGCCCGGCTCACCGGGTCCATCCCGATGAACGTCTGCGCCGGGAAGAACCGCGCCAGCCCGTTCGGCTCGAAGAACGCCTGCGGCCCCACCGGACGGCCCACGAACATGTCGTCGTTGAAGTACAGGAAGTGCTCCGAGAGCCCCTCGATGCGGTGGAGCTGCGTCTCGATCGCGTGGGAGTTGAATGTGGGCAGCGCTTCGGCGTCGTCGAACAGGTCGGCGTGGTCGACGACCGTGATGCCCGGCGCGTCCGCGTCGAGCCAGTGCGGGCGCTGCCGGTCGGTCACCAGGTAGACGTGGCGCACCCACGGCGCGTTCAAGTGCAGCGAACGCAGCGAGAACCGCAGCTCCTCGCGGTCGATGAAGCGCGAGGCGTTGGCCGACTCGGCGTGGTACGGCGAGAAATCGGCCTCGGCGCGGCGGCGCAGCCACGCGTGGTCGGCGCCGTCGACCCAGGTGTAGACCACGTCGATCGGGAAGTCCACGTAGTCGGGCGCGGGGCGCGCGAACTCCTGGCGCGTGGCGACCGGCGGCAGCATCGCCTTGGGGCCGTGGGCCAGCGCGGTGAACAGCCGCCCGGGGGCCGACACCCGGGGGCCGCTCTGTCGCACGACGGGGCTGACGCGGTTGTGGCGCGGGGCCAGCAGGTGGCCGTCGCCGGTGTCGGACCAGAACTCGACGTCGCAGCCGTAGTCGGGGCCGAAGACCAGATCGCGGCCGCCGTCGGTCCACAGCCACGACGCGCGCACCAGTGGCACGTCGCCCATGTCGGCGCGGCGGGCCCACTTCGGACGGTTCAGGTCGAGCTCCGACTCGCGGAACGCCGGCTCGGGCACGGTCAGGCGCCCGCCGGTCGAATCGCACAGCATCGCCAGCGCGGTGCAGACGCGGTGGCGGTCGGCGGCGTCGACGGCGAGCACGGGCCGGGTGAGGCTGAAGCCGGGCACGGCGAAGAAGTCGACGCCCGCGGCGGTGAGGATCGCGGTGACGATCTCCAGGTTGCGGCGCCAGACTTCGAGCGGGGTGGGTTCGGCGAGGGCGTAGGCGGGGCGGATCTCGCCGTCGTGGAGGACGTGGCCGCAGGCGAGGTCGGTGAAGAAGCCGTAGGGCTCGGTGACGTGCGCGCGGGCCTCGACGGGGTGGTCGAAGCCGGGTTCGGTCGCCTCGTCAAGCGGCGGAACTTCAAGCGATGGAGCGAATTCGGTCGAACGGGTTGCGATACGACGGTCATTGGCTGCGAACAATCGACACCTCCTGACACTGACGGCGATGCGCCGCTCCGGGTGGTCCGGGAATCTGCCGGCAGGTGGGAGGGGGTCGTCGATGACCACGCCTGAACGCCACGTGGCCGGTCTCTGACACGTGTCTCAACAGTAGGCCACATGCCGGTGACGAAATGGTGTCAGATACGCGTCTCAGGCGTCAACTGATTGGGGCGCGCCGATGGGGGCGCGCCCGGTGGACTTTCGTTTTCCCTACGCGCCCAAGGGGATTCGGGCGACGTGTTCCCACGTGTAGGTCGCGGCGTCGGCGGATTGGATGACTCGGACCAGATCCACCCCGGTGACGGTGATTTCCGTCCTACCTGGGCGGACGTCGCGGAGGCGGTTCTGGATCGCGCCGCGCTGGGTGTCGGCGCCGACGTCGTCGGAGCGGTAGGAGAGGGAGACGTGGCCCGGGCCCCCGGAGGGGCGGCCCACGTTGCCGTCGACGACCTCGTCGATGACCTCGACGCAGGCGGCGACGAGGCGGTCGAAGCCGTTGCCGGGGAACGTGTCGAGCATGATCGCGCCGGTCGCGGCCAGGGCGGGGCCGATGGTGAGCGGGAAGGCCGGGATCTGGGCGGCGCTCTCGCGGAGGCGTTCGATCAGGCGCTGCCTGACCGGTTCGGCGATGGCGGCGGCGTCGCATTCGACCGAGGCGACGGTGGCGTGGAGCCATTCGTGCGGGACCGGGCGGTCGCCCTCGGCTTGGTCGATCACGTCGCGGTAGGACTCGGCGACGGCTTTGACCTGGTCGAGATCGGTCAGGTAGACGTGGAGTTTGGTCCAGCCCTCGGGCCAGCGCTGCCCCGAGGCGGGGGGCTTGGATCCGGGTGTGGGCGCAGATGTGTTCACTGCTGCATCAATGCCTTAGCGCGATTCTGGAGTCCCGGCGGCCCGGGCGGGCGCCGTCGGCGGTGGCCGTTCTCGGTCACGCCGTCCCGGGAGTGTACCCAGTGGAGGCCCGGTCCAATAGCGGACTGTTCGGCGCGTCACGCGGTGTCGGGACGGGCGGGCGGAGGTCGACGACGCGGTCGACCACGCCTTCGGGCAGGGGCCGGTGGGTGATGATGATGGCGGTCTTGCCTTCGAGGGCTGCTGCGGCGGTGCGCAGGACGCGTTCGGCGGTCTGGGAGTCGAGGTGGGCGTCGGGTTCGTCGAGGATGAGGATCTCGCGGTCGGCGAGGAGGCAGCGGGCGAGGGCGATGCGGCCCCTCTCGCCGCCGGAGACGGTGCGGCCGTGTTCGCCGAGCGGGGTGCCGAGGCCGTCGGCGGTGCGGTCGAGGGCGTCGAGCCAGTCGCGCAGTCCGGCCCAGCGCAGGGCGCGGGTGAGGTCCGCGTCGGTGGCGGTGGTGCGGGCCAGGCGGAGGTTCTCGGCGAGGGTGGTGTCGAAGACGTGGGCGTCCTGGGAGCACAGGCCCACGGTGGTGCGCAGGTCGTCGCCGTCGTATTCGCTGAGTTCGACGCCGCCGAGGCGGAGGCTCCCTTCGTAGGGCAGGAAGCCCATGAGGGCGGCGGCGAGGGTGGACTTGCCGGAGCCGGAGGGGCCCATGATCGCGACGCGCTCGCCGGGTTGGACGGTGAGGTCGAAGCCTTGCAGGGCCGGTCCGTCGGCGCCGGGCCAGGTGACCGAGAGGCGTTTGATCTCCACGAACGGGGGTCCGCCGAGCGGGTTGGGTTCGAAGTCCATCGGTTCGATCGGGTCGGGGCGCGGCTCGGTGGCGCGGGTGATGTCGAGGAGTCGGCGGCCGCAGGCTTTGGCGGCGGCGGTCTGCTGCGCGGCGGCGGGCAGGGCGAGCACGGGTTCGAACGCGGCGAGCGGGACGAGGGCGATGCAGGCGAGGAGGACCCCGTCGAGTGCCCCGGCGCCTACGGCCGGGATGCCGGTCCACAGCGCACCGCACACGGCGGCGGCCATCGCGGCCAGCCCGGCGCTCTGCCCGAGCCCGGCGGTCCAGGCGATGCGTGCGTGGGCGCGGCGCAGGCGCTCGTCGCCTTCGAGGACGCGTTCGAGGGCGATGTGATCGGTCCCGGCGGCGACGAGTTCCTCGCGGCCGTGGAGGCAGGAGCGCACGCCTTCGGTGAGGTCGCCACGGGCTTCGGCGGTGGTGCGCGCGGCGAGCCGGGAGGCCCAGGTGGCGAGCGCGGGCCCGACGAGCGCGGCGGCGAGCAGGCACACGGCGAGCACGATCCCGGCCGCGGGCAGCAAGGTCCATTGGAGGACGACGGCGACCGTGGCGGTGATGACGGCGCTGGTGAGCGGGAGCGCACCGCGAAGCCACCGGTCCCCCACGCCGTCGACGTCGTCGACGAGTCGGGCTTGCAGGTCGCCGGTGCGCCACACGGGAACCCCGGCGGGAGCGAGCCGGACGAGCTTGCGCCACACGGCCACGCGGAGGCGTTCGAGGCCGCGGAAGGCGGCGTCGTGGGAGACGAGGCGTTCGGTGTAGCGGAGCACGCCGCGGCTGATCCCGAAGAGCCGTACCGAGGTGATGGCGACCATCAGGTAGAGGATCGGCGGCTGCTCCCAGGCGCGGGAGATGAGATAGGCGGCGACGGCGAGCAGCGCCAGCGCACTGAGTTGCGAGAGTGCACCGAGAGTCGCACCGAGGCCGAGCCGGAGCGCGATCGTGTCGCCCTGCTTGAGGATGCTCACGAGGTCACCTTTCGGTCGGCGGTCACTGGCGCTGCGAGGCGGCGCGAAGCGATCGGAGCGACGCGGCACTGTCGGCGGGAATCGGGCCCCGGCCCATTCGCGTTGCGCACGCAAGCCACCCGATCGGCCGCGATGCATGCCGATCGGCAGCCCGAAGCGGATCGGTATCCCCGAGCGCACGCAGACCTCGGCCCTATCGCGTTGCGCCCCCGCTCATCAGCGGCCGCACACGCCGTCAGAGTGAGCGCACTCCGCCGGGCGTATGTGGGCCCCGGTCCGATCGCGTTGCCATCGCGCATCGTGTTTCGCATTTTCCGCGTGCTCACCACGCCACCTCCCGGTCCGCGATCGCTCGCAGTGCTGGGCGGTGGGAGGCGATGACGACCGTTCGGTTCTCGCGGTACGGGGCTAGCGCGTCGATGACCGCTTGCTCGGTGTCGGCGTCGAGGTGGGCGGTCGGTTCGTCGAGGAGCAGTACCGGGGTGTCGAGTTGGTCGGCCCGCAGTAGGAGCCTGGCGAGGCCCACCCGGGCGGCCTCTCCCGCTGACAGGCCCGCGCCGTTCGAGGCCACCTTGCGGCGGGCGTCCGGGGCCATTGCCTCTGCGATCGCCTTGGCCACCGCCGGATCGGAGGCCTCGCCGGGGACGGCGAGGCGCACGTTGTCGGCCACCGTGCCGTCGATGAGCACCGGACGCTGCGGGAGCCATGCGATCGAGCGGCGCACTGCCGCGAGGTCGAGCCCTGCGATGTCCGCGCCGTCGAACGCGATCGAGCCCGAGACCGGTTCGCGGAATCCCAGCAGCGCGGCCATGAGCGTCGACTTGCCCGCGCCCGAACGCGCCGTCAGCACCGTCGTCTGCCCGGCCGGGACCGTCAAGCTCACCTCGGGCAGCGGCTCGCGCCCCGGGTAGGCGAACACGGTGCGGCGGAACATGATCGTCGGCGCGCGTTCGAGCGGCGGCGGCATGAACGGGGCGCTCGGCAGCGCGGTCGAAGCGGTGCGCGGGGCCGGGGCCGGAGCGGCCGGGCGTTCGGGATCTGCGTCGAGGATCGCGAAGACCCGCTCCGCGGCGGCGAGGCCTTCGGCGCTGGCGTGGTACTGCGCGCCCACGTTGCGCCACGGCAGGTACGCCTCGGGCGCGAGGATCAGCACCAGCAGCGCGGTCTGAAGCCCGGCGGCCCCGGCCAGGCCGCCGTCCACGAGCTGCACGCCCACGGTCACCGCCACGACCGCCACCGACAGGCTCGCGGCCAGTTCGAGCACCAGCGCGGAGCAGAACGCGATGCGCAGCAACCCCATCGAGCGCCTGCGGTACTCGCTGGTCGTGGCCTCGATCGCGCCCGTCTGCTTCCCGGCGCGGCCGAAGGCCTTGAGCGTGGGCAGCCCGGCCACGAGGTCGGCGAAGTGGTGCGCCAAATGCGCGGTCGAGGCCCACTGGCGGTCGGCGCGGGCGCGCGTGTAGCGGCCGATGAGGATGCCGAACAACGGGATCAGCGGTAGCGTGACCAGCACGATGAGCGCGGCGGGCGGATAGGCGGTGAGCATGACGACCACGACCGCGAGCGGCACCAGCGCGGCCAGTACGAGCTGGGGCAGGTACCGCGCGAAGTACGCGTCCAGCGCGTCGATCCCGCGTACCAGGAGCTGCGCGGTCTCCCCGGTGTGGCGTTCCCCTGAAGGCAGCCGCATGAGCCGTTCGAGCGCTTGGCGGCGCAGGCCGGACTTCACTCCTGCGCTCGCGCGATTGGCCGCGGCCTCCTGCACCGAGGCGAGGAGCGCGCGGGCGCAGAGGACCGCCGCAAGCGCGATGAGCTGCGGCCCGAGGGCATCGAGGTCCTCGCCTCCGGCGAAGGCCCCGGCGATGAGCGAGGCCATGAGCCAGGCCCCGGCGATCACGCACGCGGTCTGGGCGAGGCCGAGCCCGGCGCACACTCCGATGTAGACGGAGGCCCCGCGGGCGCGGTGCAGGAGGCGGCGGTCGAACGTGCCCGAGCCGCGGTCGGGTGCGAGGGCGGTCATGCCTTGGCCTTCTCGGCCGGGATGTGGTCGACGGAGACGCGTTTTCGGAACACCCAGTACGTCCATCCCTGGTAGAGCAGCACGATCGGTAGGAACACGGCGGCGGCCCAGGTCATGATGCCGAGGGTCTTCTCGGTGGCCGCGGCGTTCTCGTGGGTGAGGCTGTTCGCCGGGTCGCTGGTCGAGGGCAGGACCTCGGGCCACAGCGCGCAGAACAGCGCGGCGGACGCGAGGGCGATCGTGACCGCCGTGGCCGCGAAGGCCTTCCCGCTGCGGCCTGAGTAGTCGAGGGCCAGACCGGCCACGAGCGTGAGCGCGGTGAGGATGATGAGCACCAGGGTCAGGCTGTTGCCGAACGCGATCTGGGTCCAGATCAGGAACGCCAGCGCCGGGATCGCGGTGGCCACCCCGAAGCGAAGGCCCAGGCCGCGGGCGCGCTCGGAGAGGTCGCCTGCGGTCTTGAGGTGCAGGAAGTACGCGCCGTGGGTGGTGAACAGCAGCAGCGTGGTGAGGCCGCCCAGGAGCGCGTAACCGTTGAGAAGGCCCCAGAAGGTCCCGGTGTAGTCGAAGTTCGCGTCGAGGGGGACGCCGCGCACCAGGTTGGCGACCACCACGCCCCACAGGAACGCGGGCACGATCGAGCCGACGAGGATGCAGCGGTCCCATTTGCGTTTCCATTGCGGCGAGTCGCCCTTGCCGCGGTACTCGAAGGCCACGCCGCGGATGATGAGCCCGATGAGGATGAGGAACAGCAGCAGGTAGAACCCGGAGAACAGGCTCGCGTACCAGTGCGGGAACGCGGCGAACATCGCGCCGCCGGCGGTGATGAGCCAGACCTCGTTGCCGTCCCAGACCGGGCCGATCGTGTTGATCATGGCGCGGCGCTCGCGGTCGTCGCGGCCGAGCACCGGCAGCAGGACACCCACCCCGAAGTCGAAGCCCTCCAGGACGAAGTAGCCGGTGAACAGGACGGCGATGGCGATGAACCACAGCGTCGTCAGATCCATGGAGCGTCCTCTCGGTCAGTAGGCGAAGGCCATCGGCTTGTCCGAGTCGTCGTCGGAGGGGCCGCGCGCGGAGGCGAGCGCGTCCTCCTCTGTGGGCGGTCCGGCCTTGGCGAACTTGAGGAAGAGCTTGAGGGCGACCACGGCGAGGATGAGGTAGACGAGGGTGAACCCGATGAGGGAGATCGCCACGGTGGCCATGCCCACGCGTGGCGACACGGCCTCGGAGGTCTGGTAGAGGCTGAACACGACCCAGGGTTGGCGGCCCATCTCGGTGAAGATCCACCCGGCGCTGTTGGCCAGGAACGGGGCGGCGGCCGTCCACATGACCACGGGCCAGAACAGGCGGTGGGCGGGCAGGCGGCCCCGGCGCGTGGACCACCAGACGATGAGGGCCATCGCCATCGCGAGGAGCCCGAACCCGATCATGAGCCGGAAGGACCAGTAGGTGACCGGGATGTACGGCACGTAGTCGCCGGGGCCGAACATGGTGTTGTACTGGGCGTTCAGGTCGTTGATGCCTTCGACGCGGCCTTGGGGCGAGCCGGTGGCGAGGTAGGAGAGCAGGCCGGGGATCTCGATGATCGGGGTGCCGTGGCGCCCGTCGAGGGTGCCGACGGTGAGCACGGAGAACGGCGCGTTGTACGAGGTCTGGTAGAGCGCTTCGGCGGCGGCCATCTTCATCGGCTGGGTGGCGGTCATGACCTTGCCGAGGGCGTCGCCGGAGAGGACGAGCCCGATGCCGCCGACGAGGGTGGTGAGGATGCCCAGGCGCATCGCGGGGCGGTGCACGTCGAGGTCGCGGCGGTGCATGAAGTGGTAGCCGGAGACGGCGACGACCACGGCCCCGGCGGTGAGCCAGGACGCGAAGATCGTGTGCGGGAACGAGGCGAGCGCGACCGGGTTGGCCAGGACGGCGCCGAAGTCGGTGAGCTCGGCCCTTCCGGCGGTCTCGTTGAGCTGGTAGCCGACCGGGTTCTGCATGAACGCGTTGGCGGCGAGGATGAAGTACGCCGAGGCGATGGTGCCGACGGCCACGAGCCAGATGCACGCGAGGTGGAGGCCGGGCTTGAGGCGGTCCCAGCCGAAGATCCACACCCCGATGAACGTGGATTCGAGGAAGAACGCGACGAGCGCTTCGAACGCGAGCGGCGCGCCGAAGATGTCGCCGACGAAGCGGGAGTAGGCCGACCAGTTCATGCCGAACTGGAACTCCTGCACGATGCCGGTGACCACGCCCATCGCGATGTTGATGAGGAAGAGCTTGCCCCAGAACTTGGTGGCGCGGAGGTAGGTGGTCTTTCCGGTTGCGCGCCAGAGGGACTGGAGGATCGCGACCAGGAGCGAGAGGCCGATGGTGACTGGTACGAAGAGGAAGTGGTAGACGGTGGTGACCCCGAATTGGATCCGGGCCAGGTCCAGAACGTCCATATCGCCCCAATCGTCCATTGAGTGCCTGGGTTCGATTATCGTGGCAGCCCGTCCCGTCCCAGGAGACGAAACGCGCGACAGGATGATTTTTCGGATCCGGGGCGCGAGGCACAATCGAGGGGGCAGTCGATTGCGTGAGGAGACGATATGCGGACGGTCACCGTGCTCGGGGCGGGGAAGATGGGGCAGGCCATCGTGTCGGGCCTGCTGCGGGCGGGCTGGTCGCCGGAGGCGGTGATCGCCACGGCCCGAAGCGAAGCGCGGGCCGATGAGCTCCGCGAGGCCTACGGCGTGCGGGTCGAGCCGAACGCCGAGGCCGTGCGGGACGCGGACGTGGTGGTCGTGGCCGTCAAGCCGCAGGACGCCGGGGCGCTGCTCGAAGAGCTCGCGGGGGCCTTCACCGCGAAGGCCCCGGTGGTGAGCATCTGCGCGGGACTTCCGGTGGCGTTCTTCGAGAAGCGTCTGCCCGACGGGACCCCGGTCGTGCGCGCGATGCCGAACACCCCGGCGCTGGTCGACGAGGCGATGACCGTGCTCTCACCGGGCACCCACGCCGACGCGGCCTGCCTGGACGCGGCCCTGGAACTGTTCAAGCCGCTGGGCCGCACGCTCGTGGTCGAGGAGAAGCACCAGGACGCGGTCACGGCGATCTCCGGTTCGGGACCGGCGTACTTCTACTACCTGGCCGAGGCGATGACCGAGGCCGGGGTGCTCATGGGCCTGCCGCGCGCGGTGGCCTCGGAGCTGGTCACCCAGACCGCGCTCGGCGCGGGCCGGATGCTCCGCGAGAGCGGCGGCTCCCCGGTGGAGCTGCGCGAGGCGGTCGAGTCCCCCGCCGGGACCACGATCAACGCCGTGAGGCAGCTCGACAAGCACCGGGCCCGCTCGGCGGTGACCGACGCGATCGAGGCGGCGAGGGACCGGGCCCGCGAGATCGCCGACGAATACGCGTAGGCGGACGAGCGACCGCCGCCTGGCTCGTTCACACCTGCGTCGGCGTCCAACCATGCGGATGCGAACGCTGTTCTAATGGCGGGTATGCGCGAAATTCGACAAGGACGGTTCGCCGAACTCGACGGTGCCGCGGTGTTCGCCCTGGCCAGGCTGCGGCAGTCGGTGTTCGTGGTCGAGCAGGAGTGTCCCTACCCGGACCTCGACGACCTCGACACCGATCCGGAGACCACCCATTTCTGGATCGACGGCGAGGACGGCACGGCCGCCGCGTGCCTGCGGCTGCTGCGCGACCATGGCGGGCACGGCCCGGCGGCCCCGTCTTCGAACGGGCTCAAGCGATGGCGGATCGGACGCGTGTGCTGCGTCCCGGCCGAGCGGGGCTCGGGGCTCAGCGGCCGGCTCATGGCCGCGGCGCTCGACTCGGTGGGCCCGGCGGCCGAGGTCGTGCTCGACTCGCAGGTGTACGCGGCCGGGTTCTACCGCAAGCACGGGTTCGCCGAGGACGGCGAGGAGTACATCGAGGACGGCATCCCGCACGTCCCGATGCGCCGCGCCGGGACCTGAACGCTCCGGAAGTTTCGGAAACTTCCATTCAAAGTACTGATATGTTACGATCCTCGGGGCGGCGCCCGCAAGGCGGCGGCCCACCACTGTGGTGGAGACGTGAGGGGCTCCGCCGCAAGAGTGAAGCACGGGGGCCGGCTGCGAAGCCGGCCCCCGTTTTCACGTGTATTCGCTGCTCATTCGCCCTCGGGCTGCTCGATGAGGGACTGGATGTAGAGCCCCTCGCCGATCTTCTCGATGATCGCCAGCTGCGTGTCGAGGTAGTCGATGTGGTGCTCCTCGTCTTCGAGAATGCTCCGGAAGAGGTCCCGAGAAACGTAGTCCTTGACCGACTCCATGTGCTCGATCCCGCGCTTGAGGCGGTCGATCGCCTCCACCTCGATCTCGCGGTCGCAGCGGAAGATCTCCTCCACCGTGGCCCCGATCCGCAGCGGGAACAGGCGCTGGTAGTTCGGCATGCCGTCGAGGAACAGAATCCGGTCGGTCAGGATCTCCGCGTGGCGCATCTCGTCGATCGACTCGGTCTTGGTGTACTTCGCCAGCTTCGTGTAGCCCCAGTGCTCCTGCATCTTGGCGTGCAGGAAGTACTGGTTGATCGCGGTCAGCTCCGCGGTCAGCTGCTCGTTGAGGAATTCGATGACGCGCTGGTCGCCCTGCATGGCAATCCGCCCTTCCAAGTCCGCGTCGGCCGCCCGGCCGACGACCCCAGACTAGGGCCGATTCGGTACGCATATCCAGCCAGGAATACCTAAAATAGGACAACCTAGCCTAACGGAGGAGCGCCTAAAGCGCCCGGAAAATCCCGACAAGCCCGGCGGTTCAGGCCGGCGCGGGAACCGATTCGGTGAAATAAGTCTCGATCATGTCCACGAGTCGCTCGTGGCAGGTGCCGCAGCTCGTCCCCGCGTCGCAGGCCTCGCCGATGGCCTCTTCGGTGTGCGCGCCGGCGCTGATGCACGCGCGGACCTCGGTCTCGTGGACCGCGTGGCAGATGCAGGCGTACACGCACCGACCTCCGGAGGTAAGGCTCAACTGAATAAGGCTTGCCTAACCTACCTTCGATCGCATCGATGCGGCAACCCCCAACGGGAGGATCACCCCGGGCCGAACGGCGGAACTACCCGGCCAGTTCGGTCAGGACCTTCACGGCGTGCTCGACGGCCGCGTCGTCCACGTCCAAATGGGTGAGGATGCGGCCCCAGTCGGGGCCGAGCACCGAGATCCGCACGCCCTGCTCGGCCGCGGCGGTCGCGAGGCGGCCGATCTCGGGGACGCGCAGGAGCACGATGTTGGTCTCGACCTGTGAGGCGTCGCAGAGCCCGAACGGCTCCAGGGCCCGCGCCAGGTGCAGCGCACGGGCGTGGTCCTCGCCGAGGCGCTCGATGTGGTTGGCCAGCGCGTAGCGCCCGGCCGCGGCGAGGAACCCGGCCTGGCGCATGCCGCCGCCGAGGCGCTTGCGGATGACGCGGGCCTTCGCGGCGCGATCGGCGTCGGTGATGAGCAGGGAGCCGACGGGCGCGCCGAGGCCTTTGGAGAGGCAGACCGAGACGGTGTCGAAGAGGCGGCCGTACTCGGCGAGGGGCACGCCGGTGGCGGCGTGGGCGTTCCAGATGCGCGCGCCGTCGAGGTGGAGGCCGAGGTCGTAGGCGTCGGCGAGGGCTTTGAGTTCGCGGAGGCGCTCGATGGGCTGGACGGTGCCGCCGCCCATGTTGTGGGTGTTCTCCACGGCGAGGGCGCGGGTGGTGGTGGCGTAGCCGCCGGGGAGGTTGATGAGGGGTTCGATCCGCTCGGGTTCGATGCGTCCGGCGGGTCCGGCCCAGGTGCGCGAGGAGACGCCGCCGAGCGCGGCGGCCGCGCCCATCTCGAAGTTGACCACATGGGACTTGACGTCGCACAGGAGCTCCTCCCCCGGCGGGACGAGGAGCTGGACGCCGATCTGGTTGGCCATCGAGCCGCTGGGGGTGAACACGGCGGCCTCTTTGCCGAACAGGGCCGCGGCCTCGGCTTCGAGGGCGTTCACGGTGGGGTCCTCGCCGTAGACGTCGTCGCCGACGTCGGCGGCGGTCATGGCGGCGAGCATGCCCGGGGTCGGGCGGGTCACGGTGTCGGAGCGGAGGTCGACGATCATGCGTCGACCCTAACGCTAGGGGGTGCGGGCGAGCCCCGGGTCGGTCGGTATCCGAGTCCATTCGTTCGCTCGCAAGGCGGAAGGCCCTCCGAATACCGGTGTTGTATTCGGAGGGCCGACAACGAAGCGAGCGGGCGAATGGGCCGGATAGCGGCCAGCCGGGGCTCGCCCGCACCCCCTTAGTAGGGGTTGTCGCCGTTTCCGATGCCGAGGACCGGGAGGTACATGCGTTCGCCGTCGGCGGTGAAGCCGTCGTAGACGATGTCGAAGAGGTCTTGGATGCCGAAGGCGCGCAGGGCGTCGACCATCATGTGGGCGGCCTGGCTGGTGGCGGTGCGGTCGGTGGAGTTGAACGAGCGCGACCAGTTGGGCTGGGCGCCGCTGGGGGCGCGGAAGCCCATGCTCGGGAGGTTCGACAGGCCCGAGCGCCACGAGCCGGAGACGGCGGCGCTGGCCTCGACGCGCAGGCCGCCGTCGACGAACGCGGCCACGTAGCGGGCCGACCAGTCGCCGGTGCGCAGCAGGACGGTGCCGGAGGTGTCGACGACGGGGACGTCGGCGGCCATGTCCTGAAGGAGGGAGCTGAGGCGTTCGGTGAACTCGCCGATGTCGTGGCAGGCCGGTTCGGAGGGGTGGGTGCCGGGGCGGGCGTAGGCGGCCCAGCCCGAGACATCGCCCTTGCCGACGGCGTGGGCTTCGAGCTGCTCGAACAGGTCGGGGGCGAGCAGGCGGAGGGTGACGCCGCCGTGGAAGCGGCGCAGGTGGAGCTCGAAGATCAGGCCGTCGCGATACCACCGGATCCAGGGGCCGCCGTCGCCGCCGCGGACTTCGGGGGCGCCGAGCTCACCCAGCATGGTGCGCAGGACTTCGCGGAAGATGAGCGTGCGGTGGTTCTCGCCTTGGCGGCCGCGTTCGGCCGAGCGGAGGACCATGACCTCGATGGAGTAGAAGTCGGCGCGGCCGGAGACGGGGGTCTGGGGCGGGACGGAGTCGGCGATGGCGTTGCCGGTCTCGTAGCCGGTCTCGGCGCGCCACATGCCGATGTCGACTTCGGCGGAGCGGACCTGCCAGCCCAGGTCGGTCATGGCGCGCTGGAGGTCGGCTTTGTTCCAGCGTCCGAAGTCGGTTTTCCTGGCACGGCGGAGCAGGTCGACGAGCTGTGCTTCGCTGATCCGATGTGTGCCGAGCATCCGGTACCGTGCCAATCCGTCCGTAGGTGGGGCTGCGGGCCGCAGGCCCGGGGTGCCACTGCGGTTAGGGTAGCCTTGCCTTCGTAACGGGATTCAGAACTAGGGGTTGGCAGTTGTCCGATACTGTGCGGCAAGACACGCTAGTCAGCCTACTAGGCGGCAAGCGCGGCGCCTTCGACGCCACCGCTCCGCTCGTGGTGTTCATCCTCACCTGGCTCCTGACCGGCAACTCGATCGCCTGGGGTGCCGCCGCGGCCCTCGCCTCGGCGGTGGCGATCGCCTCGATCCGCCTGGCGCAGCGGCAGAAACCGCGCGCGGTGATCCTCGGACTCCTCAGCGTCGCGGTCGCCTGCCTGATCGTCCTCTACACCGGCCGCGCCCAGGACATCCTCCTCCCCCGCATCGTCTCGAACGCCGCCAGCGCCCTGGTCTGGGCGGGCTTCATCGTCTTCCGCCGCCCACTCCTCGGCCTCATCGTCGGCGCCCTCCTGGGCCAGAAGACCCACTGGCGCCGCGACCCCGACCTGCTGCGCGCGTACTCGCTCGCGTCCTGGGCCTGGGTCGCGATGTACACGCTCCGCGTGGCGGTCTTCACCCCATTCTGGAACAGCGACGAAGAGGCCTTCGCGGTGGTGGCCGGAGGCCTGCTCCAAGTGCTCCTCTCCTGGCCCCTCCTCATCCTCTGCCTCATAGTCAGCGGCTGGATCATCAAGGCGACCCTCCCCCCGAACCACCCGGGCCTTCGCCACCCGGTCACGGTCGAAACGGCCGCTCCGTAAGCACCCCAAGCGATCCGAACAGAAGTCGGGTTCCCGACACGCGCCGGTCGCGTCCCCGAAAATCCTTGTGTGTAGCTCTACACTTAAGAACATGTCAGGCAACACACAGATGAGTGGATTCCTCACACAAGAGGAACTCACCCGCCTGCTGCCCACCGGCCACCCGGTGGCCTACGGAACCGGCACGATCCTGGTCCGCGAAGGCGACAAGTCCGACTTCGTGCTCTACCTGCGACAGGGCCACATCAAAGCGGTGGTGGGCGAACCGAAGTCGATCGCCTACATCTTCAGCCCGGGAAGCATCGTGGGAGAACTCGCCGCGATGACAGAGCAGCCGCGCACGGCCGACCTGATCGCACTCAACGACGTCGAGGCGCACGTGATCCCGGGTGCGGCATGGATGGAATTCCTGATGTCCGAGCCGCGGGCGAACCTCGCGATGCTGAAGCACCTGGCCGGCCGGATCGTCGCCAAAGACCTACCCGAAGTCGAGTCGGCGACGACGAGCGAGCACAAGATCGCGAAGGGCCTGGTGCGACTGATCGACGCCGGGATGGGTCAGGAAACCGGCGACGGCATTCGAATCACCGGGGTGACACAGCGGGACCTGGGTTCCCTCAGTGGGCTCTCACGCGAAACCGCGGCGGTCGTGCTGAGACGAATGCGGGAAGCGGGAACCGTGGCCACCGCCCGCGGAAGCCTGCTGATCCGCGACCCGGAGGCGATCGAGCGACTGATCCAACGCGACGATCGACGGCATTTAACTCACGATGCCGGCCGCTACCAATACGCCCCGGGCAGACGCGCCCGACATCGCCTCGGCCCGCCACCTCGATGAACCCATTGCCGTCGAAGGAGAAGGAACCGACGTGGCGGATGCCTCCAACGGCACCCATGATGGCGCTCAGCTTCTAGGACTGGTGTGGCGACTGGTCCGCGACGAAGGATTCGATCCGGCGGATTTCGTACTCGCCGGCAGTGCCAGATTGATGGCGACCGGATTCCGGCGGCGATTGTCCGACATCGACATCGTCGCTCGCGGGGAGACCTGGAGTCGGGCACGGGAGCTCGCTCGGGTCGGTCGCGGCTACACCGAGCGGACAGCGGTGAGCGGCGCGAGGGTCGTGCGCTTGTTCGAAGGCTTGGTCGAGGTCTGCGACCACTGGTTCATGCCCGGACTCGAATCGGATTCGATCATCGACCGCGCCGAGCGCATCGACGGGCTCCCTTACATGACGCTCGCGGACCTGAAGGCGTACAAGCAAAAGCTCGACCGCCCGAAGGACCGCCGAGACCTGGCGGTCATCGCAAGAAGCGAAGGCGCGCAGAGGCAATTGCCCCTCACGCCCGTTCTCCTCAGCGCGGATCGCGAAAAGGCGCTCGCGAGTGTCTGAGCAGAACTCAAGGACACCGGACGAGACCTGAAACTGCGACAATGCTCTGAAACCCCGAACCTGTGGAGGTCGTCGTGGACAACATCTCGGACGCCGAACTCGATGCCGCCGCCACCGAACTGCACCACAGCATCGAGCACTCGCGGCTCATGATCACCCACGCGGACACGAAGGCCTCGCTGCTGGCCGCCGGGACCATTCCACTTGCAGTGCTACTGCTCGCGGCTCCCTCGTTAACCGGTCCGTCGGGGGCCGCCAGTGTGTTCGCCTGGATCGGCGCGGTGTTCGCATTGAGCGGCATCGGGTGTCTGGGGACCGTCGTCTGGCCTCGGCTGCCTGCTGGGGACACCGGGATTCGCGCTAGTGCGCACCGGTCTGCTGAGCGGATTGCTGCCCATGCGGTTGAGGCGGCTCGGGATCCTGAGCGGATGCTTCGCGCCAATGCGAAGCAGCTCGCGGTGCTTTCGGCGTTGGCGTTGATCAAGTTTCGGTTGCTTCGGGCGGCCATGAGCTGCTTCGGTGTTGCCGCGGTGTTCATGATCGCCGCGGCGATCGCGTGGGGGTTGCGTTAGGCGATTCGGATTACTGCTGATGCTCCTGGTTGGAGGTGGTCGGTTCTTGTCCAGGGGGTTCCTGTTAGGAGGTTTTGGCCTTCTGCGGGGATGGGGGTTGGGGTTTGGCCGTGGTTGATTGCGAAGAGGTAGGTGCGGCCGTCCTCGTGGCGGCGGGTTACCAGTTCTAGGGTCTCGGGGGTGTCGGATTGGAGGCCGATGTTGGTGAGGAAGGTGGCGAGGTCCGTGGGGCGGGTCGACAGGTACCAGATTTGGCCTTTGCCGAGGTGGCGGTGGAAGATCGCTCCGGTTGCGGGGTAGTCGGTGAAGGAGGCGACCACTTCGGCGGTGGTGGGGTGGGCGGCTTCTGACCAGGTGTGGCCTTCTGTGCCGTCGTCGAGGGTGATCGTGGCGCCTTTGGGGAGCGGGCAGAATTCTTCGACTCGGACGCCTATGAGGTCGCGCAGCGCCCCGGGGAGGCCTTCGTGGACGTGGTCGTCGCGGTCCACGATGCCGGAGTAGGGGCCGACCACCAGGGTGCCGCCGGATTCGACGTAGGCGCGGAGGTTCGCGTCGGATTCGAGGACGTAGAGGTGCGGGGCGAAGACGTACTCGTAGCCGTTGAGGTCCCATTCGGGGTTGACCAGGTCGGTCGTGACGCCCTTGCGCCACAGGGCCGCGTGCCAGCGGCGGATCTCGGGATAGGTGGCCATGTCGGCTGAGGGCTGGCCGGGAGTCGCGGCGGCCCAGGCGGATTCGAAGTCGAGGAGGATCGCGGCGCGAGAGACCACTGTGGAGCCCTTGACCTCGGCGAGGCGTTTGAGCCAGCCGCCGAACTCGACCACTTCGCGCCAGACCTTGGAGTCGGTGCCGCCGTGGGTGATCATCGAGGAGTGCCAGCGCTCGGTGCCGTAACGCGAAGCGCGCCATTGAAAGTACATCGCGCCCTCCGACCCTCGGGCCACATAGGACAACGAGTGGCGCAGCTGGTCGCCCGGTTGCTTGGCGAAGTAGCCGCCGCGCCAGGCCGAGCTGTTGGTCGACTGCTCCATGAGCAGCCACGGGGACCCGCCGGCCAGACCCCGGGAGGCGTCGGCGCCGAACGCGACCTGGGCGGGGGCCTCGATGTCGTCGTCGTGTTCGGGGATGAGGTAGTGGTCGGTGGCCACGAGCCGCCCCGGGCCGGTGACGTGCTCGCCCCAGCGGTGGTAGTCGAGCCGGGAGAAGTTGCCGGTGACCATGAGGTTCGTGGTGATCGGCTTGCCGGAGCGGCGCGCGATCGCGTCGGCCTCGGAGCGGAAGAGCTTCAGCAGCGCGTCGGAGCCGAACCGCTGCCAGTCGAGCACGTGCCCGGGGCTGGGGGTCTCGGCGCTGATGCGCGGCGGGAGCACCTGCGACCAGTCGGTGAAGGTCTGGGACCAGAACGTGGTGCCCCACGCCCGGTTGAGGCCGTCGAGGTCCCCGTGGCGCTCTTCGAGCCAGACGCGGAAGGCGTCGGCGGCCGCGTCGCAGTAACACCAGCGGTAGTACTCGTTCCCCACGTGCCACATGGCCAGCGCCGGGTGGTCGGCATAGCGCTCGGCGAGGCGGGTGGCCATCTCCACTACGGCCGCTTGGAAGACGGGCGCGTGCGGGCAGTACTCGGCGCGCGCGCCGTAGTTCAGGCGGCGGCCTTCGGCGTCGACCGGGAGCGTCTCGGGGTGGCGCTGGGAGAACCACGGCGGCGGGGACGCGGTGGAGGTCGCCAGGTCGGCCTTGACGCCGCCTTCGGCGAGCAGGTCCATGATGGCGTCGAGCCGTTCGAAGTCCCACACGCCGGGGCCGGGGTTGATGCCGGCCCAGGCGAAGATGTTGACGCTGACGAGGTTGACCCCTGCCTCCCGCATGAGGCGGACGTCCTCGTCCCAGACCTCGCGCGGCCACTGCTCGGGGTTGTAGTCGCCGCCGTAGGCGAGGCCGTCGACGGTGGGGATGATGTCGGAGTTCGGGTGTGCCATCGAGGCCTTTCTCAAGTGGACGGTGTCACGATGCCTTGCAGGTCCAGTTCGCCGCGCCGCACGCAGCGCACCCCGTCGTCGAGGTCGACATGGCCTGTGGCGCAGCGGTCCTCGGCGTAGCGGCAGCGGCGCGCGAACGAGCAGCCCGGCGGCGGGTTCGACGGGTCGGGCAGCTCGTCGGGCAGGAGGATGCGCGTCCCGCGTCCGCGCAGCGCGGGGTCGGGGATCGGCACGGCCGACATGAGCGCCTCGGTGTAGGGGTGGCGCGGCCGCTCGTAGAGCTCGGCGGTGCTCGCGAGCTCGGCGATCCGCCCGAAGTACATCACCGCAACCCGGTCGGCGAGGTTCTCGACCACCGACAGGTCGTGCGAGATGAACAGGTACGTGAGCCCGAACTCGGCCTGGAGTTCGCGCAGGAGGTTGAGGATCTGCGCGCGCACCGAGACGTCGAGCGCGCTGACCGGTTCGTCGGCGACCACGAGGCGCGGCTCCACGATGAGCGCCCGCGCGATGTTCACGCGCTGGCGCTGCCCGCCGGAGAACGCGTGCGGGTAGCGGTCCATGTAGTCCGGGCTCAGGCCCACGCGGCGCATCATCGTGGCGATGCGGTCCTCCAGTTCGGAGCCGCGGGCCTCGCCGGTGGCCACGAGCGGGTCGCCGATGATCTGCCGCAGCGTCATCCGCGGGTTGAGCGAGGAGAACGGGTCCTGGAAGACCATCCGGATCTGGCGCCGGAACGGGGCCCGCTCCCGCGCCTTCATCGCGGTGAGGTCGCGGCCCTCGAAGCGGACGGTGCCGCTGGTGGCCTTCTGCGCCCCGACGATGGTGCGGCCCAATGTGGTCTTGCCGCAGCCGGACTCGCCGACCAGGGCGAGGGTCTCGCCGGGGAGGAGGTCGAGGTCGACTCCGGACACGGCGTGGTTCTCGGCGGTGACGCGTCCGAAGAGGTTGCGGCGCACCGGGAAGCGGACGTGGAGGTCGCGGACCTCCAGCAGCGGGTCGGTCATGCCGAGGCTCCTTCGACTGTGTCTTCGAACGACTCGTAGAGGACGCATTCGACGGTCCGCGAGCCGAGGCGGACCTCGGGCGGGGCGTCGACGTCGCAGGTCCCGGCGATCGCCTCGGCGCACCTGGGGTGGAACGAGCAGCCCCTCGGGCGGTGCAGCGGGTTGGGGACCGTGCCGGGGATCGTGGGCAGGTCGCGGCCCCGGTCGCGCCCGAGCACCGGGACGGAGGCCAGGAGCGCCTTCGTGTAGGGGTGCTTGGGATCGGCGAAGAGCTCCTCGACGCTGGCCCGCTCGACCACGCGGCCGAGGTACATCACGGCCACTTCGTCGGCGAGTTCGGCCACGACCCCGAGGTCGTGGGTGATGAACATGACCGCCATGTGGTGCTCGGCCTGGAGCGAGCGGATGAGGTCGAGGATGCGGGCCTGGGTCGTGACGTCCAGAGCCGTGGTCGGTTCGTCGGCGATGAGCAGGGTCGGGTTGGCGCACAGGGCGATCGCGATCATCGCGCGCTGACACATGCCGCCCGACAGCTGGAACGGGTAGGCGTCGACCCGGCGGTGCGGGTCGGGGATGCCCACCGAGTCGAGCAGCTCTATGGCCCTGGCCCGGGCGGCCTTCTTGTCGAGTCCGGTGTGGATCCGCAGGGTCTCGATCAGCTGCGCGCCGATGGTGCGCAAGGGCAGCAGCGAGGCCGCGGGCTCTTGGAAGATCATGCCCACGTCGCCGCCGCGGAGCTTCTGGAGGCGCTTGTCCCCCGCCTCCAGGGAGAGCACGTCGAAGGACTCGCCGGTCCCGGCGATGTTGTCGCCGTTCCAGGTCACGGTCCCGGCGTCGACGGTCCCGGTGCCTTCCAGCAGGCGCAGGATGGAGCGGGCGGTGACCGACTTGCCGCAGCCGGACTCCCCTACGACGCAGAGGGTCCGCCCCGCGTGGACTTCGAGGTCGACGCCGTCGACGGCGCGGACCTTCCCGTCGAAGGTGTCGAAGCCGGTGTGCAGCCCCGAGATTTCGAGCAGTGGTCGCTGGTCCATGTCAAACCTAGTGCTTGTAGGGGTCGGCGGCGTCGCGCAGGCCGTCGCCGACGAAGTTGAACGCGAGGACGACGAGCACGACGGCCACGCCCGGGATCAGGAGCCACGGCGCGCCCGAGAGCACGCTCCACTTGCTGGCGTCCTGGAGCTGCACGCCCCACGAGACCGCGGGCGAGCGCAGGCCCATGCCCAGCCACGACAGGGCCGTCTCGGCCAGGATCATCGACGGGATCGACAGCGAGAGCGCGGCGATGATGTGCGAGGAGAACGAGGGCAGCATGTGCCGGAACATGACGCGCGCGTGGCTGGAGCCGTCCAGCAGCGCCGAGGTCACGAACTCCTCGGAGCGCATCGCGAGGAACCGGCCGCGCACTTCTCTGGCCAGGCCCGTCCACGCCACCAGCGCAAGGATCGTGGTGATGATGAAGTACCTCGCGACCGGGCCCATCTGCGCCGGGAGCGCCGCGGCCAGGCCGAGCCACAGTGGAATCGAGGGTACGGCCATGATCAGCTCGATGATCCGCTGTACCCCGTTGTCGACCCAGCCGCCGAAGTAGCCCGAGATCGCGCCGAGCACGATGCCGAGCGCGAACGCGAGCATCACGCCGATGATGCCGACCGAGGCCGAGACGCGGGTGGCGTACACCAGCTGGCTCAGCAGGTCCTGGCCGTCGGTGGTGGTCCCGAGCAGGTACATCGGGTCTTCCATGTCCTTGGGGCCGATGAGGTGTCGGTCCATCGGGATGAGCCCGAAGAGCTCGTACTCCTCGCCTTTGACGAAGAGTCCCACGTCGACGCGGTCGGCGGGGTCGGGCTCGTAGGTGATCCGCAGCGAGCGCGGGTCCTGTTCGGACGTGTAGCCGTCCACGTGGAGGCCGAAGCGGAACCCGTCGGGTCCGTCGGTGTCCCAGAGCTTGAGGACCTGCGGCGGGGCGGTGGTGTACTCGGAGTCGCGGTGGCGGTTGTCGAAGGGGGCCACGAACTCGCACAAGGCGATCACGATGAGCATGGCGGCGAGGAACCAGGCCGAGACCAGCGCGAGCCGGTGCCGTTTGAAGGCCCACCAGACGAGTTTGCGCTGCGGGGCGCGGGTGCGGGTCGCGTCGCCGATCGGTTCGGCGGCGCCTTCGGGAGCTTTCAGGGTCATCGCCTCACCTCTGGTGTCCGAGTCGGATGCGGGGGTCGAGCCAGCCCAGGAGCAGGTCGGATATGAGCGTGCCGAACACGGTCACCACGCTGAGGACCATGATGATCGACCCGGCCAGGTACATGTCCTGGGATTTCAAGGCGCCCAAGAGGACCGGGCCGAGCGTGGGCAGGCTGAGGATCTGGCCGACCACGATGTCGCCGACCAGGAGCAGCGGCAGGACCCACCCGATCGTGGACACGAACGGGTTGAGCGCCACGCGCAGCGGGTAGCGGCGAAGCAAGGCGCCCTCGGGGACCCCGCGCGCCCGCGCGGCGGTCACGTAGGGGCGGCGCAGCTCGTCGAGGAGGTTGTTGCGGATGATCCGCACCAGCCCGGCGACCCCGGCGGTGCCGATGACGATCATCGGGATCCACAGGTGGCCGAGCAGGTCGAGGAGCTTCCCGAGGTTCCAGGAGGCGTCGCACCACTCCGGCGAGCACAGTCCTGAGGGGACGGACCCGAACCAGGTGACGCTGAAGTAGATGAACACCAGCGCGATGAGGAAGTTCGGGACGGCCAGGCCGAGGAACCCGATCGTGGTGGCGGTGTAGTCGCCGATCGAGTGCTGCTTGACCGCCGAGTAGACCCCGATCGGGAAGGCCAGTCCCCACGTCACCAGCAGGGTCAGGAACGAGACGCCGAGCGTCGCGCCCAGGCGCGGGCCGATGACCTGCGCCACGGGCTTCTCGAACTCGAAGGACATGCCCAGGTCGCCGTGCACGACGATCTGCGTGAACCAGTGCCAGTACTGCTGGAACAGGTTGCCGTCCAGGCCGTAGCGCGCCCGCAGGTTCTCGACGTCCTGCGGGGACAGGCCTTGGCCCTGCACGGAGTACTTGACCTGCAGGGCGGTCACGTAGTCGCCGGGCGGCAGATTGATGATCACGAACACCACCAGCGAGATCGCCAGCAGTGTCGCCGCCATGTAGAGCGCACGGCGACCCAGGTATCGAACCACTTGTCAGTTCCCCCAGTCCGGTTACTTCGCGATGAACCACTGCTCGGGGGCGGCCGGGCCGGGGGTCCCGTAGGTGGGGTTCTCCGGCATGGAGCCGCCGACGTTCTTGAGGTCGTTGGACACGATGGCCCAGGCCCCTTGGCCGCGGACGGTGCCGATGGCGGGGAACTCGTCCTTGGCGATGGCGAGGATCTGCTTGAAGATCTCGTCGCGGGCGGCCTCGTCGGGTTCGGCCTTGAACTGGTCGTACAGGTCCCACTGCTCGGTGACCCACGCGGGCGGTTCGGCCACGAGCGCTTCCTGGGTGGTGCCGTTGGTGTAGAGCTCGGACCACTGGCGGGCGAACATCGCGCCGCCGGCGGGGCCGCCTGCCATGTACCACTGCACGGCCACGGTCTCGTCGAGGTAGCCGCCGTCGCCGGTCCACACGGTGAGGTCGTAGTCGAACTCGTTGACGAGGTTCTGCCAGTTCTCGCGGGGCTGGCCCCCGATGTGGAGCTTGACGCCGACGGCGGCCCACATATCCACGATCATGTCGAGCGCGTTGACCCAGATGGAGCCCAGGAGGGCGTCGTCGGCCACGGCCACGGTGAATTCGAGGGGCGTGCCGTTCGCGGCCACGCGGGTGCCGCCCGAGCCCGCGGCGTACCCGGCCTCGTCGAGGATCGAGTTCGCCAGGTCGGGGTCGAATTCGAGGTACTGGGTGTCGAAGGCCTCGTCGTAGAAGCGGGACTCGGGCCGGGGCGCGGCCTGGCCGGCCTCGCCGACGCGGTTCCACAGGACGTCGATGAGCTCCTGTCGGTCGATCGCGTGCGACAGCGCGATGCGCAGCTGCTTGTCGTTGAAGACCTCGCGCAGTCCGGCGTCGCGGTGGTTCATGTTGAACGCGATGTTCATGTCGCTGGAGTAGGTCGACTCCAGGTCGACCACGGTGTAGTTCCCGTTGGCCTCGCCGTCGACGGCGTCGGCGCGGTGGGCGTTGTCGTTGAAGTGCCTCGAGTGGAACTGGTAGTCGCCGTTGACGGCGTGGGCGAACATCGTCTCCACATCGGCCACGATGTTGAAGCGCACCTCGTCGAGGTACGGGAGCTGGCTGCCGTCCTCGTCGACCTTCCAGTAGTAGGGGTTGCGCTCGAACAGCGCGTAGTCGGCGTCCGAGATCGGCTTCTTGCAGATCCACGGGAGCAGCGTGGGCAGGTCCGGGTTCTCCCACAGGAAGTTCCACAGGTTGCCCTTGGAGGTGAAGCGCGAGACCCAGCCGTCGAAGCCCTCGTCGATCGACTCCTGCTCGGCGTTCGCGTTGAAGTCGGTGTGGAACTGCTCCAGGTAGTGGCGCGGGTACATGGTGAAGCGCTGGCCCGAGGTGCCTGCGGCCATGTCGTCGCGGAAGAGCGGCTTGGGGCTGTTGAAGCGGACGATGAAGGTGTAGTCGTCCACGATCTCCAGCTCGGCGGGCGTGCCGTCGACGGAGGCGAGCTCACCGGGGACGCCTTGCGTCAGTTCGGTGTTGAGGGCCACGTTGTGGTAGCCGAACTCGACGTCGGCGGTGGTCAGCGGCTCCCCGTCGGACCACTTGACGCCTTCGCGGAGGGTGATCGTGAACTCGGTGGCGTCCTCGTTGGGCTCGAACCCCGAGGCGATGTTCATGCCGATCTCGTCCCACGCGCGGTTGCGTTCGAGGAGGTGGCCGTCGTTGATGGTGCGCCACAGCCACGGGCCGTCGGCCGCGCCGTTGATGACGGTGTTCCAGGTGCCGCCATACTGGCCGATCTCCTCGGTGGCCTTGACGACGAGGGGCTCCTTGGGGAGGCGCTCGGCGACCGGCGGGAGGTCGCCGGCTTCGACGCGCTCGGCGAGCATGGGGGCCTCGGGGCCCTTGTCGCCGCCGCCGCCTTCGGACTCGGGGTCGGTGGAGAACCAGCTGCAACCGGCGGCCGAGGCGGTGAGGGCCGCGCCGCCGGAGAGGACGAGGCCGCGGCGGGTGAGCGAGGGCCAGGCGGCGCTCGCGGACCGGCCGCCCCGTCGTTGGAAGACGCTTTCAAGGGGCTGCTGAGTGCTCATCGGTGAGCGCTCCTTCCGTGTTCACGCGGCCGGACGGCCGACATGCAGAGACTCGGCGATCGAGGGACGCCGAGCGCGGGGGTTCCGACGGGTGCTTCGCGGCCCGTCGAATACCGAAACTGTTGAACTATTTCCGGAACTGCACCGAAAACTTTCGGTAATAGCGGTGAGACTACGGGAACACCAAAACAGCGTCAAGGCTGGTGAGTCGCCATAGAGGTCACGATAGGGTCACGAATGGCAATCGCATTCCTCGTTCGCGGCAGTGAAAAGTTTCGAAAGTTTCGGTCCGGAATCGGGGACTGACGCAGCGAAGTCGGTCGATCTTCAACCGCGCTGGGGGCGCCCGGGCCTCGGCCCGCGGCGGTAGCCCTCCCAGAGGCTGCGCATCACGAAGATCTTCTCGTCGAGCGCGTCGTCTGCCGAGAGCCCGCGGCCCGAGTACGGGGCCTGGAGGCGCCAGGGCTTGTGGCGCGGGTCGCGGAGGTAGACCACCGGGACGGTGCGCCCGGCGCGGCGCTCGGCCCGGATGTCGGCCACCTCGGTCCAGGGCGCGTAGCGGTCGCCTTGGGACTCAGGGGGTTCGAGGGGGTGGATGCCGTGCTCGTCGAGGACCGTGCCGCGCCTGCGGGCGCCGAGGTAGGCCACGGTGGCCGCGACCGCGGCGGCCACGAGCACGAGGCCGAGCAGGGTCCAGTGGTACCAGTGGCCGACGAAGAGCATGTAGGCCGCGGCGGGCACGAGCGCCACGACGAGGGCCAAGAGCGAGAGGAAGAGCGCGCGGCCGAACACTTGGCGCGGCGTAGGACGGAATGTGATCTTGACGGCCACTTCCACCCCCACCAGGCTTGTCGCACTGCCGATGAGGTGATCGTGCCACGCTGAGCGCCCGCGTCAAGCGACAATCCGACAGAAACCGGACCGGCCGGGCCGCAGCCCACGCGTTCGGGTGTGTCACGCTGGTGGCATGACGAGCATTGAGGCCTCCAAAGCGCGCGGCGGCAACCGCCGCCTGCGCGTCCGCCGCTCGGCCACGATCACCGGCGCGGCCTTCGTCGCGTGGCTGACGGTGGGCCCGCTGGCGTTCGCGCTCATGGCGGAGCAGCCGCTGTGGGGGGCGTTCTCGGCGGTCGTGGGCGCGGCGCTGCTGCTGGCCCCGGTCGGGATCTCGATGTGGGCGTGGCGCTCGGGCGTGGACGTGACCACCGAGGGGATCACGTTGCGCGGCATGTTCTCCAGCCGCCTCATCGAGTGGCACCACATCGACGGCTTCGCCACCGGAGACGAAGGCGTCGCCGCGATACTGGACGACCAGTCCCAGGTTCCCTTGGCCCCGCTCAAGCCTGAAAACCTGCCGAAGGTGCTCGAAATCGGAGGCCAGGAACTCCGCGAGGCGTAAGCGAGTCGACGGGGCGTAAGCCGAGTCGCTCGGCTCGCGGCGAAGCGAGCGGCGGAGCCCACGGGCTTTCGGCGAGGCGGCACCGATTCGTTCGCCCGCAGCGCTCGTTCTCCGACTGCGAGCGGCTGCGCGAAGCCGTTCGCGCACTCGGACCCGGACCGGGCCGCGGCGAGCCGCGCCCGCCCGGTCGCCTAATACCCGTCGCTGACCAGGTTCTCCAGCGGCTCTCCCGCCGCGAAGCGGCGGATCTGCGGGCCCACCGGGGCGTAGGCGCGGTCGAGGGTGCCGTCCACTGAAGCTCCCGCGTGCGGGGTGATGAGGGCGCCTTCCAGGTCCCACAGCGGGTGGCCTTCCGGCAGCGGCTCGGGGTCGACCACGTCGACCGCGCAGCGCAGGCGGCCCGAGGCCACTTCGGCCACCAGCGCGTCCGTGTCCACGATCGGGCCGCGCGCGGCGTTGACCAGGAGCGCGCCGTCCTTCATGCGGGACAGGAACTTCGCGTCCACCAGGCCGGTCGTGGCCTCGGTGAGCGGGAGGATGAGGATCACCACCTCGAAGTCCGGGAGCAGCTCTTCGATCGCGGCGATGGGATGCACGCCGGGGCGTTCGCGGCGGGCGACCTTCTCGACGTCCATGCCCAGGGCGGTGAGCACCGTGGCCACGCGCTCGCCGATGTCCCCCGCGCCCACGATCAACGCGCGCTTGCCGACCGCGGTCGTGGTCCACTCGACCTTCCATTCGTGGCGGGTCTGCTTGCGCGCGAACACGTCGAACCCGCGCATCGAGGCGATCACCGCGCCCACCGCCCACTCGGCGGTGACGGCGGTGTGCACCCCGCGCGCGTCGCACAGGGCCACGTGCGGCGGCACGACCGGGACCCAGACCTCGGCTCCGGCGCTCAGCAGTTGGATCGCCTTGAGCGAGGCCATGTCCCGCAGCGGCGCGGTGACCTTGGAGCGGGCCAGGAACGGCGGGACCCAGAACTCCACGGTCGCGGGGTCGGACGGGTAGTCGCCGCGGCCGTCGTAGACCTCGACCTCGACGTCCTCGGGGAGCGGGCCCAGCAGCGCGCGGCCCTCTTCGTGAGCGATCCAGACTTTCACGCGCCCCAGCGTAATCGACCAGGCGATGGTTGAACCGGGCCCCGAGTGGGGAACCGGAGCGCGTGGCAGGGAGCGAAGCCCCCGAATCGGGGCGGGCGGGATCGTCGTGGGCAGCCGATAGGGTTGTGCCCATGCGCAGGTTGCTCTCTGCCGCGGCGGCCACCGCCCTGGCGTTCACGCTCGCGTCGTGCTCGTTCGGGGAGCCGCCCGAGCCCGAGACCGGCGAGCCCCCCAAGCTCCCCGAGCCCTCGGCCGGGCCCGAGGAGCCCGCCACCCTCATGGACGTGGTCGCCGAGGGCCTCGACGTGCCCTGGGGCCTGGACTTCCTGCCCGACGGGACCGCGATCGTGGGCGAGCGGCCCACCGGGCGGATCCTCGCGATCGCGGTGGCCGAGGACGGCACCGTGGGCGAACCCGAAGAGCTATTGCAGATCGAGGTCGACGACACCGGCGAAGGCGGGCTGCTCGGCCTCGCGGTCTCCCCCGACTACGCCGAGGACGGCCTGGTCTTCGCCTACTACACGACCGACGACGACAACCGGATCGCGAGCATCGCCCTCGAAGACGGAGGCGAGCCCGAGCCGGTCCTCACCGGGATCCCCTCCGGGCCCAACCACAACGGCGGCGCTCTGGCGTTCGGGCCCGATGGGTTCCTGTACGCGGCCACCGGCGACGGCGGCAACGGCGCCACGTCGCAGAACCCCGACTCGCTCGGCGGGAAGATCCTCCGCATCACCCCCGAAGGCGAACCGGCCGAAGGGAACCCGACCGCGGACTCCCCGATGTACTCGATGGGGCACCGCAACGTCGAAGGCCTGGCCTGGGACCCCGCGGAGCGGTTGTACGCCACCGAGTTCGGGCAGGACTTCGCCGACGAGCTCAACCTGATCGAACCGGGCGGGAACTACGGCTGGCCCCGCTACGAGGGCGAAGGCGGCGACGAGGACTACGTCGACCCGGTCTACGCGTGGGACCCCGTCGAGGCCTCGTGCGCCGACGCGGTGTTCGTCGAGAGCACGCTCATCACCGCGTGCCTGCGCGGCCAGCGCCTGTGGGTGGTCGAGTTCGACGCGCAAGGCGCGGTGACGGGCGAGCCGCAAGCGACGATCGTGGGCGAGTTCGGTCGACTACGATCGATCGCCGTGGGCCCGGACGGGATGGTCTGGGTGACCACCTCGAACCGGGACGGCCGGTGCTCCGAGGAGCGCGGCTGCACCGCCGACGAGGCCGACGACCGCATTCTCCGCTTCGCGACCAGCTATGCCGCACAAGGAAGGGTCTAGATGAACCACCGGCTCGCCGGCGCGGCGCACCGCGTCGAATCCGCCTCCCGCGCCGTCTGGCACGGGATCGAGACCGCTTGGGGCGCCGTCAGGTCGGGCTTTTCCAGGGCCAGGTCGAACGGCTGGGTGCGCCGGGTAGCGGTGGCTGCGGCGATCCTCGTGGTGGGCACGGCCTCGGCCGCGGGCGGGCTCGCGCTGGTGGGCGGCACCAAGGCCGACATCGGGCCGTTCGAGACCACGGTGGCGCTGCACCCGGACATCCACGGCGAGACGGTGGTGACGATCCCGCCGCTGGGCACGGTCGTGTTCGACTCGCACGACGGCCCGGTGGGGCTGAACCTCAAGCTGGATGCGGTGGACCCGGTCCAGGCGCAGGCGATCATCAACACCCCCGGCGGGGTGACCACGGCGTCGCAGAGCCTGGCCGCCGACGTGTCGGAGGCGGTGACGCGGGTGGCCGTGGAGGCGCTGGCGATCGTCACGCTGTGCGGGCTGCTGGTGGGCGCTCTGGCGTTCCGGAACATGCGGCGCACGCTGATGACGGGGGTGACGGCACTGGCGGTGACCGCGGCGCTGGTGGGGTACGCGGCGGGGACGCTGCGCACCGAGTCGATCTCGCAGCCGCGCTACGAGGGCCTGCTGGCGTACGCGCCGGGCGTGGTGGGCAACGCCGAGGACATCGCCGAGAACTACGAACAGTACGTGGCGAACCTCCAGAAGTTCGTCACGAACATCTCCGAGTTCTACGCGCTGGCGATGAACATGCCGCAGTTGAAGATCGAGGACGACTCGATCCGGGTCCTGCACGTCTCGGACATCCACTTGAACCCCTCGGCGTGGCACCTGATGGAGTCGGTGGTCGACCAGTTCGACATCCACGCGGTGGCCGACACCGGGGACCTCAACGACTGGGGCTCGGAGCAGGAGGCCGAGATCTTCTCGCAGGGCGTGCAGCAGATCAACGCGCCGTACGTGTTCGTCAAGGGCAACCACGACTCGGCCACCACGGTGGCGGCGCTGGCGGCGTACGACAACGTGATCGTGCTCGACGGGGAGGTGCGCGAGATCGCGGGGCTGAACTTCGCGGGCGTGGCCGATCCGCGGTTCACGCCGGACAAGGGCGCGCAGCCCTCGAGTGAGTACGCGCAGCAGATGCTGACCGAGTCGGGGCAGCGCCTCGCGGACGCGATCGAGGAAGCGGGCGGGGCGGACCTGGCGATGGTGCACGAGCCGCCGATGGCCGATCCTCTGGCAGGGGTGGTGCCGCTGGTCCTGGCCGGGCACACGCACTCGCGGGCGGTGCACGACCTGGGCGAGGGCACGACGCTGATGGTCGAGGGTTCGACCGGGGCGGCGGGGCTGCGGGTGTTCGAGTCCGACGAGCCGAAGAAGATGGAGATGGACGTGCTCTACTTCGACCCGGTCACCAAGGCGCTCACCGCGTACGACTCGATCTCGGTGGGGACGGTGGGCCAGTCGGACATCACGCTCGACCGCACGGTGATCCCGCTGGACGACCAGATCAACGAGGAAGAGCTCCAAGAGGGGCTGCCGGCTCGGCCCGAGGACGAATGAGTCCCGTTGCGGGGCGCGGACTTCGGCCGCGATCCCGGTTGGGATTCGTGGTATGAGACGCGGAAGCCCCCGGCGCGGCACGGCGCCGGGGGCCTCGCGTCTCAGCCGGTGAGGGTCGGGCCCAGGACCAGGGCCGCGAGCGAGAAGTAGATGAGCAGGCCGGTCGCGTCGCACAGGGTCGAGACCATCGGCGCCGAGACCAGGGCCGGGTCGATGCCGACCTTCTTGGCCACCAGCGGGAGCAGCGACCCGACGAACGTGGACCAGGTGCAGATCACCAGGAGCGTCAGGGCGATGATGAGGCCTATCTGGGGCCCGTAGACGAACCCGACCACCGGGCCGCCGACGATGGCGAGCATCGCGCCGAGGAGGAAGCCCACGCGGGACTCGCGCCAGGTGATCTTGAGGGCGTCGGAGAAGCGGACCTCGCCGACGGCCATGGCGCGGATGATCGTGACCGAGGCCTGGGAGCCGGAGTTCCCGCCGGTGCCGGTGAGCAGCGAGACGAACACGGCCAGGACGGTGACGTTGGCGAGGTAGGACTCGTAGTAGCTGAGCACGGTCACCGTCAGCGAGGCCGAGACGGCGAGCACGAGGAGCCATACCGCTCGCTTGCGGGCGAGCATGAACACGCCCGCCGAGAGGTAGGGGCGCTCCAGCGGCTCGGAACCACCGGCGCGCACGGCGTCCTCGGTGTCTTCGGCTTCGAGGATCTCCATGGCGTCGTCGACGGTGATCATGCCGACCAGGCGGTCCTCGTGGTCGACCACGGCGAGCGCGTTGAGGTTGGCCTCCTGGATGAGGCGCGCGGCGGCCTCCTGGTCGGTGTCGGTGGCGACCTGGAAGTGCTCGTCGGTCATGAGGTCGCCGACCGGGGTGTCGGGGCCCGAGGTGACGAGGTCGGCGAGCGTGACGGTGCCGATGAGCTTGCGGTGCCCGTCGGTGACCGGGAGGACGTCGAGGTGGCGGGGCCGCTCGCGCACGTGCCGGATGCGCTCGATCGCGGCCGCGGCGGTCATCGAGGCCCGCAGCGAGATGTAGTCGGGGGTCATGATGCGCCCGGCCGACTCCGGCTCGTAGCCGAGCAGCTGCGCGGTCAGGCGGCGTTCGGAGGGGCTGAGCTGGGACTGGAAGCGGGTGGCGACCTTGGCGGGCATCTCGTCGAAGAGCTTGGCCCGGTCGTCGGCCTCCATGGAGTCGAGGAGGTCGCGCACGTACTCGGTCTTGAGCCCGTCGAGAAGTTCCTGCTGGTGGACGGTGTCGAGCTCTTCGAAGACGGCCAGAGCGCGGTCCTTGGGGAGGAGCCGGAACCGGAGCGCCTGGTCTTCGAGGTCGATGCGCGGGAGTTCTTCGGCTATCTCCACGGTCGAGGTGTCGGCGAGTTCCAGACGGAGTGCCGCGAGTTCGTCCATGGCCGCTGGCGAAATGGGCTGGATGATCTGAGCCATGTCAGCCACCTCCTAATACGAGGAAAGGGCCGTGCCCCTAACGCGTAAGCGGAGTGATCGCCAAAGGTCAGGCCGCCCGCTCCAATGTAAGAGGACACGGGGCACGGTAAGAGGAATTCCGGGAGAACGCGCCGGTATCTCGACTGGAACCTTCGTCGCCCATGCCTCTCACCTCCTCTGGTCGCGGCTGTGCCCGAGTTCAGGGCACTGTGGCCAAGCGCAGTCAACATTAGCAACCCCTTGTGAACATCGTCGCTCTCCGGGGTTCCCGGAGACTCGCGGCTCACACTGGGATTGAACGGACAGCGAATACGAAATGTATTCAGGCAGACGCGAGGAGGTCGCGGGCGCGGGCTTCGAGGAGGCGGTAGCCGCACGCGCGGGCCGATTCCAAGGCCGCGGACGCGTCGACGACCGCTCGGCCCGAGTCGCCGAGGTGCGCCAGGGCGGCGGCGCGGCCGCACAGGGCCTCGACCCGGTAGTACTCGGCGCCTCGCCCGACCAGTTCGAGCGCGCGGTCGTAGTCGGCCACGGCCGCGGCCGGCTCGCCGCGGGCGGCGCGGACCGCGGCCATGGCCGAGCGGGCCGAGGATTCGAGGCGGCGGTCCGAGAGCGCGTCGAGGCCGTCGAGGGCCGCCGCCGCGTGCGCGAAGGCCCGCTCGACGTCCCCGGCGGCGAGGTGGACGCGGGCCGCCAGAGCGTTGCGGCTGCTGCGCTGCCCGATGCGGGCCGCGTCCGCTTGGAGCACCTCGTCCAGGTGGGCGAGCGCCTGGTCGAGGTCGCCGCGCAGGCGCAGGGCGTCGGCGAGGTGGGCGCGCACGTTGGCCTCGAAGGTGAACCGGCTGGTGGCCGCCGCGAGTTCGAGGGCCTGCTCGAAGTGGTCGACGGCGGCGTCGAGGTCGCCGAGGTGGAGGTGGGCGACCCCGAGCTCGACCAGGTCGGTGCATTGGAACTCGGGGTGGTCGAGTTCGCGGTGCAGGCGCAGGGCGGTCCGGCCGTGGACGAGTGCCTCTTCGAGGCGGCCGAGGTCGGCGTAGACCTGGGCCACGAGCAGTTCGGCGGAGGCGCGGCAGGTGGGGAGCCCGGCGCTTTCGGCGAGTTCGGCGGCGCGCAGGCCGTGGCCGATCGCGGTCGCCGACCGGCCCGAGCGCAGGAAGGCGCTGGTGAGGCTCAGTTCGGCGACGGCCTGGCCGGGGAGGTGCGCTTCGGCCTCGGCAGCGGCGAGCGCGGCGCGGGCGGTGCGTTCGCCGTCGCGGCCGTGGACACCGAGCCAGAAGTGGCCGCGCAGGAGGTCGGTGAGCCGCCACGCGAGCGGGCGCGGGCCGTGCTCGGCGGCGTGGAGCACGGCCGCGACGAGGTTCGCGTGCTCGGCGTCGAGCCAGGCCTGCGCGTCGAAGTCGTCAGGGGCCGGTGCTTCGGGGGCCGGGAGGCGGAAGAAGGAGGGGTAGAGGCGCTCATGGCAGGCCTCGGCGCAGCGGAGGCACCAGGTCAAGAGGCGTTCGATCGCTTGGGCGCGTTCGGGTTCGGGGTCCTCGGCGGCGCGTTCGGCGGCGTAGAGGCCGAGGAGGTCGTGGAGGCGGTAGCGACCGGCGCGGTGGGGGTCGACGAGGTGGGCCGAGACGAGCCGGTCGAGGGTCGCTTCGGCGACTTCGAGGGGCAGGCCCGCGAGGTGCGCGGCCGCTTCGGCGGAGAGGTCGGTCCCTGGAGCCGTGCCGAAGAGGCGGAACAGGCGCTGGGCTTCGGGGGGCATGGCCTGGTAGGAGGCGTCGAAGACCGCACGGACCACGGTGTCGCCGTCGATCTGGAGGGCGTCGAGGCCGGCGGCGGCGTGGTGCGCGAGGAGGTCGGCGTCGCCGCTTTCGGCGAGGTTCGCGGCCGCGATGCGCAGCGCCAGCGGCAGGAACCCGCACAGTTCGGCGAGGCTCCGGGCCTGTTCGGGCGCCAGCTCGGTGAGACGGGCGAGGAGGTCGCCTGCCGCTTCGGGTCCCAAGGGGCTCACCGGGATCGGGGTGCCGCCGTTCCAGGCCACGAGGGAGCCGAGGCGGTGGCGGCTGGTGACGGCGGTGAGGGTGCGCGCGCCGCCGGGCAGGAGGGGGCGGACCTGTGCGGCGTCGGCGGCGTTGTCGAGCACGATCAGGAGCCGCCGGTCGCCGGTGCGGGTGCGGAAGAGGGCGCCGGCCCGGTCGAGGTCGGCGGGGATCTGGGCGGCGGGGACCCCGAGCGAGGCGAGCATCGCGGTGAGCGCCTCGATCGGCGGCAACGGGTCGGGGCCGTGGCCGCGCAGGTCGATGTACAGCTGGCCGTCGGGGAACCGGTCGGCGCGGTCATGTCCCCAGTGGACGGCGAGGGCGGTCTTGCCGATGCCGCCCATGCCGGTGATGAGGGCCAGCGGGGCGGGCGCGTTCGCGGCCAGGTCGTCGAGGGCGGCGAGCTCGGCGTCCCGGCCGGTGAAGGGGTGCGGCGGGCGGGGCAGCTCGCGCGGGACGGGCGCGGTGGGGCGCGGCGCGAGGGCGCCGGGCTCCCAGACCCGTTCGAGGCTCGCGGTGGCCACGCGTTCGAGGCGGTCGTCGGCGCGGAGGATCGCCTCGTGCATGCGGCGCAGGAGCGCTCCGGGTTCGAGGCCGAGGCGCTCGACGGTCTGGCGACGGCGGACCCGGTACAGCTCAAGGGCTTCGGCCCTTCGTCCGGAGCGGTGGAGGGCGAGCATGAGCAAGGCCGCGAAGCGCTCGTTGTGCGGATGGGCGGCGGCCAGGTCGGTGAGCGGGGCGACGGCCTCGTGGTGGCGGCGCAGGTCGAGCTGGAGTTCGTGCATGGCCTGGACGGCGGTGAGCCGCTGCTCGCGCAGGCGTTCGGCCGCGGCGGCCACGGCCCCGGTGCGGGGCACGCCGCCGTAGGGTTCGCCTCGCCACAGCGCGAGGGCCTCGCGCACGGTGTCGAACGCGGTCTCGGTGCGCCCGCCCGCGCGCTCGCGGGCGGCGCGGACGGCGAGGTCGGTGAAGCGCTTGGCGTCGAACTCGGCGGCGGTGACGCTGATCTGGTATCCGGCCGCGCCGCGGGTGATGTGCCCGGACTCGCCGAGGTCGCGGCGGAGGCGATGGAGGTGGACGTGGATGCCCGCGGTGGCGCTGGGCGGCGGGTCGGCCTCCCACAGCGCGTTCGCGAGTTGGTCGACGGAGAGCTGGTGCCCGGCGCGGGCGAGGAGGGTCGCGAGCAGGCGGCGGCGCATCGGCGCGAGCTTGATCGCCGGGCCGTTCCCCCTGCTGACTTCGAGCGGCCCCAGCGCCCGGAAGCCGACCTCACCCACCGTCGCTCCGTTCGATCGCGCGTGCCGTCAACCCTATCGAGAAGGCGAGACGCGCTCGGCAAGTGGTTGACAAGTCCGGCCGGATAGGTTCGCCACCGTCGAATCCCGTGCCCGACCCGAAAGGCCCAGCATGCGCGACCAGCAACGAGAGACCCTGCTCCCGTGGAGGACCCGCCTCGCGGCGGTCGCGAGCGTGATCGCCTTGGCGGCGCTGGCGGCGTGCGGCGACGGCGAGGAGGGCGCGGCCGACGAACCCGAGGCCGGGACGAGCCCGGACGACCCGCTCGAAGCCGACGCGGTCCTGGACGTCTACGGGTGGGACCTCAAGGTCCTCGAAGTCGACCTCGACGCCACCGCCGAGCTCGACTCGGCGAACTTCTTCGGCGCCGAGCCCGACCACGACCAACTCGCCACGATCACGCTCGAAGGCACCTACCACGGCGACGACGAGCTCAACAGCCTCCCGAACGACATCCTCGTCGGGCTCTGGATCGACGGCGTGCTCTATGAGGAGTGCCCGACCGTAGCGCCCGGCCTCCACACGAACGGCGCGGCCGACGACGGCGAGACCATCACCAACCAGTGGTGCCTCGACATTCCGAGCGAGGGCCTCGACGGGGCGCTGCTGTGGGTGAGGGACGTCGAGAAGTGGGTGCACCAGAAGGCGTACTACCTGGAGATCGCCTGACCGCAGGCACGCGAAGGGCCCCTGCCGAACACCTCGCGGCAGGGGCCCTTCGCGTTCGTCAGCTCAGTTTGTCGATGATGATCTGGCGGACCGTCCCGGCGTCGGCCTGGCCCTTGGTGGCCTTCATGACCGCGCCGATGAGGACGCCCGCGGCCGCGTGGGTGCCGCCGCGGATCTTGTCGGCCACGGCCGGGTTGGCCGCGATCGCCTCGTCCACGGCCGCTTCGAGAGCGCCGGTGTCGGAGACGACCTCCAGGCCGCGCTTGGCGGCGACCTCGGCCGGGGAGCCCTCTCCGGCGAGCACGCCGTCGATGACCTGGCGGGCCAGCTTGTCGTTGAGGCGGCCGTCGTCGACCATGCCCTGGAGCTCGGCCACCTGCTCGGGCGTGATCGCCAGAGCGCCGAGTTCGTCGCCGGACTCGTTGGCGCGGCGCGAGAGCTCGCCGAGCCACCACTTGACCGCGCCGGACGCGGTGGTCCCGGCCGCGACCGTGGCCTCGATGAGCTCGACCGCGTCGGCGTTGACCACCGACTGCATCTCCTTGTCCCCCAGGGCCCATGCGGCCTGGAGGCGCTCGCGCCGCTTGCGCGGCAGCTCGGGGAGCGCGGCGCGCAGCTCCTCGACCCATTCGCGGGAGGGCTCCATGACGGCCAGGTCGGGCTCGGGGAAGTACCGGTAGTCGGTGGCCTCCTCTTTGGAGCGCCCGGGGCTGGTCTCGCCGGTGGCCTCGTGGAAGTGGCGGGTCTCCTGGAAGATCCGCTCGCCCGCGTCCAGGAGCGCGGACTGGCGGCGCACCTCGTAGCGCACGGCACGCTCGACCGAGCGCAGCGAGTTGACGTTCTTGGTCTCGGTGCGGGTGCCCCACTCCTCGCCGGGCTTGTTCAGCGAGAGGTTGACGTCGCAGCGCAGGGAGCCCTGCTCCATGCGGACGTCGGAGACCCCGAGGGAGCGGACGATGTCGCGCAGCTCGGCGGTGTAGGCGCGGGCGACCTCGGGGGCGAGGGCCCCGGTGCCGGGCACGGGCCGGGTCACGATCTCCACCAGCGGGATGCCCGCGCGGTTGTAGTCCACGAGGGACTCGGTCGCGCCGTGGATGCGGCCGGTGGCCCCGCCCACGTGGAGGGTCTTGCCCGTGTCCTCTTCGAGGTGCACGCGCTCGATCTCGACGCGGTGGACCTCGCCGTCGACGACGACCTCGACGTAGCCGTCCTCGCAGAGCGGCTCCTCATACTGGGAGGTCTGGAAGTTCTTCGGCATGTCGGGGTAGAAGTAGTTCTTGCGCGCGAAGCGGGTCCACTCGGCGATGCGGCAGTTGAGCGCCAGGCCGATCTTAATCGTGGCCTCGACGGCGGCCTTGTTGGCGACCGGGAGGGCCCCCGGCAGCGCGAGGCAGACCGGGCAGACCTGGGTGTTGGGCTCGGCGCCGAACGCGGTGGAGCAGCCGCAGAACATCTTGGTGCGGGTGTCGAGCTCGATGTGGGTTTCGAGGCCGAGCACGGGCTCGTAGTCGGCGACGGCCTGCTCGAAGGTGTTCAGTTTCGTCATGTGCTTAGTTCCCTTCGATCTCGGGCGCGGTGTCGGCGAGGAGGGTGTCCTGCGTGGACTCCAGGGCGGCCGCGACGCGGTAGGTGATGTCGTCGCCCAGGACCGGGCCCATGACCTGGAGGCCCACGGGCATCCCCTCGGACAGGCCCACCGGCACCGAGACGCCCGGGCCGCCGTAGAGGTTCGACGGGATCGTGTAGAGGTCGGCGAGGTACATCTGGTACGGGTCACCGGTGCGCTCGCCGAACTTGAAGGCCACGAACGGGGTGGTCGGGCTGATCAGCGCGTCGACGGTCTCGAAGGCCTTCTCGAAGTCCTGCTTGATGAGGGTGCGCACGAGCTGGGCCTTGCCGTAGAACGCGTCCACGTACCCGGCGCTGAGCGCGTAGGTGCCGAGGATGATGCGGCGCTTGACCTCGGGGCCGAACCCGGCTTCGCGGGTGAGGCTCATGACCTCTTCGAGCGAGTGCTTGCCGTCGTCACCGGAGCGCAGGCCGTAGCGCACGCCGTCGTAGCGGGCGAGGTTCGAGGAGGCCTCGGAGGGCGCGATGAGGTAGTACGTGGGCAGCGCGTAGGTGAAGGACGGGCAGGAGACCTCGGTGATCTCCGCGCCGAGCTTCACGAGCTGGTCGACGGCGGCCTGGTAGGCCGCGACGACGCCCGGCTCGGCGGCGGCGTCGCCTTCGCCGAACTCCTTGACCACGCCGAGCTTGACGCCGGTGAGGTCGCCGCTCGCCCCGGCGCGGGCCGCTTCGGCGACCGGGGGCACGGGAGCGTCGATCGAGGTCGAGTCCCTCGGGTCGTGCCCGGAGATGACCTCGTGGAGCAGCGCCGCGTCGAGGGCGTTGCGGGCCACGGGACCGGGCGTGTCCAGCGAGGACGAGAACGCGATGAGCCCGTAGCGGGAGTTTGACCCGTAGGTCGGCTTCGCGCCGAAGGTGCCGGTGACCGCGCCGGGCTGGCGGATCGAGCCGCCGGTGTCGGTGCCGATCGCCAGCGGGGCCATCTTCGCGGCCACGGCCGCGGCCGAGCCGCCGCCGGAGCCGCCGGGGATGCGGCCGGTGTCCCACGGGTTGCGGGTCGCGCCGAACGCGGAGTACTCGGTGGAGGAGCCCATCGCGAACTCGTCCATGTTGGTCTTGCCGAGGATCGGCATCCGCGCGGCCTTGATGCGCTCGACGATCGTGGCGTCGTAGGGCGGGATCCAGCCTTCGAGGATCTTCGAGGCGGCCGTGGTCGGCATGCCCTCGGTGACCACGACGTCCTTGACGGCGATGGGGACCCCGGCGAGCGGGAAGGTCTCCTTGCCCGCGGCGATGTCGGCGTCGACCTCGCGGGCGGTGGCGAGCGCGCCTTCGCGGTCGACGTGGAGGAAGGCCTTGATCTCGCCGTCGACCGCTTCGATGCGGTCGAGGAACGCGGTGGTGACCTCCACCGAGGTCAGGCGGCCCTCGCGGATGTCGGCGGACAGCTCGGCGGCGGTCCTGTCGATGATGCGGCTCACGGCTAGGCCTCCTCGTCCAGGATGCGCGGGACGCGGAAGCGGTCCTCGGCGGTGTCGGGGCCCCCGGAGAGCACGGCGTCGCGGGGCAGGGACGGCTGGGGCTGGTCTTCCCGGAACACGTTCACCAGCGGCACCGCATGCGAGGTCGGCTGGACGCCGTCCGTGTCCACTTCGGCGAGCGTCTTCATCGATTCGAGGATGACGTCGAGCTGGCCGGCGAAGGCGTCGAGCTCGTCATCGGTGACTTCGAGGCGGGCCAGCCGCGCCAGGTGCGCGACCTCCTCGCGTGAAATCGTACTCACGACAGGTGTTTCCTAACGGTTACTAGCTGCGGGAAGACCAGTCGAGTCTAGGCCGTGCGCCACCGCTCCCGGAGGCGGGCACCGGCGGTGTGGGCTTCGCGGTGTGATGAACGGATCGCGAAAACCAGTTGGCATGAATCAGGCCGACCGGATATCGCCCTCTAGCCACGGCCAATGTGACGTGATAGTCTCTCGATACTGGTTCGGAACGGGTTTCCTGGTTTCCTTTCTGTTTCCTTGCTAAGAACGAGTCGGTGGGTGTTCCGACTTGTGGTGGTGTTCTCGAGCCAGTACAGGCCCCGGGCGAAAGCCCGGGGCCTGGTTCGTTCCCAGGCCTTCCTTTGTGCGCAATGCGATTGCGCGGGAAGGCCTTCGCGCTATTGCGAGTGCACTCCGGCGAGTTCGTTCTCGGGGGCGCCGCCGCCGGTCTTGGCGGGGGTCTCACTCTCGCCGTGCCAGGCGCTCCACAGCCCCGCGTAGTGCCCGCCGAGGGCGATCAGCTCGTCGTGGCTGCCGAGCTCGGCCACCCTTCCGTCCTCGACCACCGCGATCCGGTCGGCGTCGTGCGCGGTGTGCAGCCGGTGCGCGATCGCGATCACGGTGCGCCCCTCCAGGACCGCGCCGAGCGCGCGCTCGGTGTCGCGGGCCGCCCGGGGGTCGAGCATCGCCGTGGCCTCGTCGAGGATCACCACGTCGGGGTCGGCGAGGATGATCCGGGCCAGCGCGATCTGCTGCGCGCTCGCGGCGTCGAGCTCGCGGTTCTTGCCGCCGAGGGCGGTGTCGAGCCCGTCGGGCAGCTCGAAGGCCCAGTCGGCGCCGACCGCGGCGAGAGCCTCGTTCAGCGCCTCGTCGGTGGCGCCCGAGTTGGCGAGGATGAGGTTGTCCCGCAACGAGGCGGTGAAGACGTGGTGCTCCTGGGTGACCAGGGTGACGCGTTTGCGGCGCTCGTCGAGGGGCAGATCGGCCACGTCGACGCCGCCGATGACGGCGCGGCCCTCGCGGGGCACGTCGGAGCCGGAGATGAGCCGGGCGAGCGTGGACTTGCCCGCGCCGGAGGGGCCGACCACGGCGAGGCGCTGCCCGGCGGGGACGTGCAGGGAGACGCCGTGGAGGACGTCGCGCGGGCTCGCGGGGTAGGCGTAGCGGACCGCTTCGAGTTCGACCGCGCCGTCGGCGGGCCGCTGGGTGGTGGCGTCCTGCTCGGTGTCCTCGGCTTCGGCCACGCCTTCGATGCGGGCCATCGCGGCGAGGCCGCGCTGGACCTTCTCGACCCACATGAGGAGGTGGTCGATCGGGAACAGGATCTGGCGGGTGAGGACCGCGCAGGCGGCCACGGTGCCGATGGTGACCGTGCCGTTGAAGTAGAACGCGCCGCCGACGATGAGGACCGCGGCGGTGGGCAGGGCGTAGGAGCCGTCGAGGAACGGGAAGAAGACGCTGCGCAGGTACAGGGTGTACTTGGAGGCCTTCCACTGGCGGGCGATGGTGCGGTCGCCGGCCTGGTCGCGGTCCTTGCCGAGGCGGTAGGCCTCGGTGGTGCGGGCGCCGTCGGCCGAAGCGCCGATGGTGTCGCCGATCCCGGATTCGGCCTCGCGTTCGGCGAGGTAGCCGGCGCGGGCGCGCTTGAGGTACCAGGCGGTGCCGACCCACAGGGGCGGCACGATGACGAGCATGCACAGGCCCAAGAGCGGGCTGGCCCAGAGCATCGCGGCGAGGAAGACCACGACCTTGAGCAGGGAGACGATGATCTGCGGGAGGCCGTCGCGGAACAGGACCCCGGCCTCGGGCACGTCGGCCGAGGAGCGGGTCATGAGGTCGCCGGACCCGGCCTGCTCGACCACGGGCATCGGCAGGCGCAGGGACCGTTCGACGAACTGGACGCGCATCGTGGCCGAGAGGCGCTCGCCGAGGCGGTGGGAGACGAAGGTCCCGGCCCAGGTGAAGACCACGACGGCGACGATGGAGGCCACCAGGCCGAGCGCGAGGCGGTCGATCTCTGCGGCCCCGGACCCTGCGGAAAGCTCGTCGAGCATGCGGCCCAAGAGGATCGGGGCCACGGCGGCGGCGACGGCGGCCACGAGGTGCAGGCCCACGGCCGTGGTGGCGCGGCGCTTCTCGGAGGCGATGAGCCGGAAGAAGGCGCGCCGCACCGCCGGGGTGTCGGCCACCGGCAGCTGGTTCGTGCGGGACGAGGTCACTGGGCCTCCCGGGTGACGAGTGCGCGGTAGTCGGGGTTCTGGGCGGCCAGTTCGTGGTGGCTGCCGGTGGCGACGACCTTGCCGCCGTGGACGAACGCGACGCGGTCGGCGCGGCCGAGCCACAGCGGCGAGGTGGTGGCGATCGCGGTGGCGCGGCCCGTGCGGGCCTCGGCCAGGCGATCGACGATGCGGGCCTCGGTGTGGGAGTCGACCGCGGAGGTCGGCTCGTGGAGCAACAGCGTCTCGGGGTGCGCGGCGATCGCGCGGGCGAGGCGGAGCCTTTGGCGCTGGCCGCCGGAGAGGGTGCGGGCCTGGTTGTCGACCTCGGTGTCGAGGCCTTCGGGGAGGGACTCGACCACGTCGGCCGCGGAGGCGGCCTCGACGGCGGTCTCGACGCGGTCGTGCCCGTCGCGGGCGGCCACGATCTGGGCCACGGTCCCGGCGAACAGATACGCGTCGTGTTCGGCGACCAGGACGCGGCGGCGCAGTTCGTCGCGGTCGAGCTGGGCCACGGGCACGTCGCCGAAGCGGGCACCGGAGTCGGTATAGCCGCCGAGGCGGTCGAACACGGTGGCGATCTGGTCGGAGTCGGCCGAGGCCACGGCGAGCAGTTCGCCCCCGGCGACGGTGAGCCCGGATTCGGGGTCGTGGAGTTCGGCGCCTTCGCGGGGGCCGGGCAGGACCTGTTCGGGCGCTTCGCGTTCGGGGACGGCGAGGAGTTCGCAGACCTTCCCGGCGGCCACGCGGCCTTCGATGATGCGGTAGGAGCAGCCGATGAGCCAGTGGACGGGCAGCATGAGCGCACCGGTGTAGCCGAACGCGGCGACCATCTGGCCGGGGGTGAGGTCCCCGGAGGCGACCTGGCGTCCGGCGATCCAGATGACCACGCCGAGGAGGATCGCGGGGGCGCCCTCGCCGAGGGCGTTGAGCCACGCGGCCGGTCCGGCGACCTTGTATCCGGCTTCGCGCAGCGCGTCGGAGTCCTTGCGGTAGGAGGCGTTGAAGCGGGCCTCGCCGCCGATGCCGCGCAGGACTCTCAGGCCGGAGACGATGTCGGAGGCGCGGTCGGCGATGTCGCCGACGCGTTCGCGGTAGCGCTCCTGGCTGGACTGGAGCTTGGTGAGGACCGGGCCGGTCACGATGCCGACGATGAACACGCCGATGAAGATCGTCAGGCCCAGGGCCACGGAGGTGTTGAACAGCAGGACGCCCACGGCGATGAGGCCGATGCCGCACCCGGCGATGGGCGAGAGCGAGTCCACGGCCCACGCGATGCGGTTGATGTCGGTGGCGCCCACCGAGACGACCTGGCCGGTGGTGACCTGGCGGCGCAGGTCGTCGCCGAGGCGGTTGACCTTGCGGGTGGCGAGCTGGAGGGTGCGGTAGGCGGCGTCCATGCGCCAGTACACGGTGAGGCGGTGGGAGACCACGATCGCGGCGGCGGTGAAGAACCCGGCCAGGACCATCCCGAGGGACCAGGCCACCAGGGCGCCCCAGTCGCGTTCGCGCAGGCCGTCGTCGACCGCGCCGGTCAGGAAGAACGGCAGCACCGGGAGCGCGCCGAGGGCGATCCCGGAGGTGACGAGCGCGGCGGTCATGAGGCCTTTGCGGCGCGAGGCGAGCCACACGATGTAGCGCCAGGGCGTGCCGGGGGCGGGCTTGAAGTCGGCGTCGCCGGCGGGCAGCGCGCGGGCAGCCCTGAACCCCTCGGATCTGAGGGGGTCGTCGAGCGGCAGTTCGGGAGCGCGGAGGAACCTCACTTGCCGAGCGTAAAGCCGGGGTCTGACAACGGCAAACCATTTACATAGCACCGGGGCGGTGAGCTGGGGTTTCGTGCGATCCGGGCTTGGGGTGAGCCCTGACACCCTCGGTGTTCTCGGAGGGAGGGAGACTCGACGCGACGAGTGAGGAGCGCGCATGACCGGGTGGACCAGCGACGACATTCCCGACCAGTCGGGGCGGACGGCGATCGTGACGGGAGCGAATTCGGGCCTGGGGTTCGCCACGGCGAGGCAGCTCGCGCGGCGCGGCGCGCACGTGGTGCTGGCGGTGCGTGACGAGGCCAAAGGACGCGGGGCCGCCGAGGCGATCGGCGGGAGCGTCGAGGTGCGGCGGGTGGACCTGGCCGACCTGGACTCGGTGCGGGCGTTCGCCGACGGGTACGACAATGGACTCGACCTGCTGGTCGACAACGCCGGGATCATGTGCCCGCCGCGCAGGCTGAGCCCGCAGGGGCACGAGAGCCAGTTCGCGGCCAATCACCTCGGGCACTTCGCGCTGACCGGGCTGCTGCTCGACCGGCTCGCGGAGGGCGCGGACCCGAGGGTGGTGGTCGTGAGCTCCCTGGCCCACGGCAGGGGCCGGATCCGTTTCGAGGACTTGACGGGCGCGGACGGCTACGGGCCGTTCAAGTTCTACGCGCAGTCGAAGCTGGCGAACATGCTGTTCGCGCTGGAGCTCGACCGGCGGCTGCGTGCTGCCGGGAGTCCGGTGCGCAGTCTCGTGGCGCATCCGGGCCTGGCTTCGACGGACCTGGTGAAGAGCTATCCGCAGCCGCTGCCCGCGGTGGCGCGCATGGTGATGCCGTTGATCTGCCAGAGCGCCGAGCTGGGGGCGCTGCCGCAGCTCTATGCCGCGACAGACCCGAAAGCCGAAGGGGGCCAGTACATCGGCCCCGACGGCAGGAAGCAGCGCAAGGGGTACCCGGCGGTGGTGCGTCCGGCGCGATCGGGCCGGGACCTGGAGGCGGCGCGGCGGCTCTGGGAGCTCTCGGAGGAGTTGACCGGGGTCGAATACCGGTTCTAGAAGCGGATCTCGACCGGGCGGTCGGGTTCGGCCCTGGGGTCGCCTGCGAGGCGGGCCCAGCGGAGGGTGTCGTAGCGCTGGCCGTCGTAGGCGAGCTTGCCGCGCTCGGCGCCTTCGTGGAGGAACCCGGCGCGTTCGGCGACCTTGCCGGAGGCGGGGTTGTTGCGGCGGTGGCCCAGTTCGAGGCGTGCGATGGAGGCGGCGTCGTGGAGCCAGGGCACGAGTCCGGCGAGCGCGGCCGCGGCGATGCCGAGGCCTCTCGGGCCGGTCCAGTACGAGACCCAGGCGACGTCGTGGGCATCGACGTTCGCGGCCGCGACGTTCCCGACCGGCCGGTCGTCCTCGCCGCACACAGCGAATGCGAACCCGGCGGGCCGCGCGGTCAGGCCGGTGGCCCAGTCGAGCCAGGCCTGGGCGCGCGCTTCGTCGGTGTCGCGCTTGGGGAACTGCCGGTCCATGTCGGGGCTCGCGAGCGCGTCGAGGACGGCGGGGAGGTCGTCCCCGGTCCAGGGCCGTAGGTGGAGCGGGGTCGCGCGGGTCAATGCCATTCGGGCACTGTAGCCGCGCCCGTCACCGGTCAGGTGCCTCGGATGCGGTCGAGCCAGGTCGAGGGGGCCGGGCGGGAGCGGGTGCCGACGATGTCGACCACGGTGTCCACCAGCTGCTCGGGGTCGCTCGTGGCGATCACCGCGCGCGGGTGGAGGTTCGTCTGGACGCCGGGGTGGTCGGAGAAGAACACCGCCGGGGTCGGGACGCCCATGGCGACCATGCGGTCGAGGAGTTCGGTGCCCGCGTCGTCGCCGCCCGGTTCGCGCTCGCGGCGCATGTCGGTGATGACCAGGTCGAACTGGCCCCGGCGCAGTTCGTGCAGGGCCTCGTCGGTCGAGGACACCGCGTCGACGGTCATCCCGGCGGTGCGGAACAGGCGGATGAGCGGCTCGTTCCATTCCTGCTGGTCGTCGACCCACAGGATCGCGCCGCCTTGGAGGCGGTCGGCCGCGTAGGCGAGGCGCTTGGCCGCGCGCAGGCCCTTCGGGGCGTCCGAGGGCGGGCGGCCGTAGACCCCGAGGGCGTGGGCCTGCGGGCCGTACGGGAGCTCGGGCAGGGGCTCGCGGTTGTAGGGCGGGTTCGAGTACAGCGGCGGATACGGGGAGCGGCGGCGGAAGGCGGAATCCGGGGGCCTCGTCACCGGGAGGGGTTCAAGGTCCGGTGGGACAGGGATCGTCTCGCCCTGCTCAACCGGCGGTTGAGACTGAGGCGCGGACGGTTCGGTGGAGTCGGGAGTGTCGTTCGTGGCCTTGTCGTCCGCCGGGGGCGTCGCGCCTACCGGCTGGCGCTGCCGCGGCGCGTATCCGGGCGGGCTCGGGTCGTAGGGCGGGGCCGCGAGCGGCCCGTCATGCCCGGCTTCGCCGCCCATGTCGTGAGGAGGTTCGGCTCCTTCCGGACCGGGGGGCCACAGCCCGAAGTCCGGGTCCGGGCGGACCGGCTCCGGTTCGGGGCCGCGGACGGTGGCCTGCTCGATGGCCTGCTGGGCGAGTTCGACGGTGACCCAAGGGGTCTCGACCTTGGTCATGCGCGGGGCCTGCGCGGTGAAGATCCGCTTCGCGATGGCCAGGGCGATGAACCCGAAACCGATCCACAGGAACGCCGGGAGCACCTTGATCAGCTCGATCCAGATGGCTTCGCTCATGGAGGCTCCAAGATGGGGGTACCGGGCCGGGCAAGTCCACCTTAAACGGCAACCGCAACCGGACCGGTACCCCGTGTCCTTCTAACTGTCGAGCGCCTTGAACAGGGCGATCCAGCGGTCGGGCGGGACCAGGCCGACCGGCTGGTCGCGGGCGATGCCCGCTTCGGCGCACGCGCGGTAGGCGAGCCGGGGAGGGACGACGCGGCGCAGCGAGGCCGTGAGCGAGCCGCCCGCCCCGGCGAAGCCGAGGTCGACCAGGTCGAGGTAGTCGCGCATCGCCCTGGCGGGCAAGAGGGGTCGTTCGCGGTGCTCGATGCGCAGGATCGTGCCGTCCACGGCCGGAACGGGATCGAAGCGCTCGCGGTGGACGCGCAGGCCCAGGCTGAGGCGGTGGTGCGGCCAGGCGGTCACCGCGAGCTTCGACCATCGCCCGTAGCCGCCCGCGTGCTTGCGGGCGAACTCGCGCTGCACCAAGAGGTCGGCGCTGGTGAGGGCGCGGGCGTCGAAGCACCAGCGCACGATGTCGGTGGAGATGGCGAACGGGACGTTGGCGACCACGGCGAACGGCTCGTCCGGTGCGTCGGCGTCGCGGAAGTCCCCCAGGCGCACCGTGAAGTGGTCGTGGTGGCCCAGGCGCGAGCGGAGCCGTTCGGCGTAGTGGCGGTCCTTCTCGTAGGCCAGGACGCTCCCTGCGCGTTCGAGCAGCGGACGCGTGAGCATGCCGCCGCCGGGGCCGATCTCGACGACGAGATCGCTTGGCCCGACCCCGGATTCGGTGACGATGCGGCGTGCGAGGGCGGCGTCGGTGAGGAAGTTCTGGGACAGGCGCTTGCGCTTCGAGGCGCGCGGAAGATGACTGCGGGACATGGGAGTTCTCCGGGTAGTCGAATCAGGACGGTGATTCGCCTAGCGCCGCGCAGGGTTGAGGACCCGACCGAGGGTCGGGTGAGACGCTTGCGGGGCCTAGGCCGCCGCGCGCAACCTGATGAAGCAGGAGCCGAACGCGGCGCACGCGTTCGACCCGGGAGAACCTGACATGCCCGCGAGGTTAATCGGCGGGCCGGGCGGTGTCGAGCCCTTTTCCGCGCCGGGCCCGCGGGATCGCCCCGGTGTCTCCGGTGCTGTGGCGTCCGGGTACGTGGAGGCGCAGCACGGCCTCGTCGGCCCAGTCGGGGACCGAGCCGGGCCGGGACGCGATCGCCATGGTCGCGAACGCCAACGGGACCGTCCACAGTGCTGGTTGGGCGAGGAGGATCGCGAACGGGCCGGGCGGGAGGTCGAGCACGACCGAGGCCAGCGCGGCCCCGGTGGAGGAGCCCGCGCCGACCAGGAGGCCCGCGGTCGCGCCGGTGGAGGTGAGGCCGCGCCACCAGATGCCGAGGGTGAGCAGGGGGCAGAACGTGGAGGCGGCCACGGCGAAGGCCCAGCCGACGAGCACGTTGATGTCGACGCCTTCGGCGGGGAGCGCGAGGGCCACGGCGAGGGCGGTGCCCACGGCGACGCCGAGGCGCAGGCGCGAGAGGGACCCGCCGAACAGGTCGTGCGAGAGGCCTCCGGCGAGGGCGAGGAGGAGCCCCGACGAGGTGGACAGGAACGCGGCGAACGCGCCCGCGGCCACGAGCGCGGTGAGGACCGCGCCGAGGGTGCCGGGGACGATCTCGCCGGGGACGAGGACGGGGACGACGTCGGTCTCTTCGGGGTCGGGGGTCACGATGCGGCCGAGGAGGCCGTAGACGACCGGGAAGAGGTAGAAGAGGCTGAGCAGGACGATCACCCCGACGGCCACGCGGCGGGCGGCGCGGGCTCCGGCGACGGTGTGGAAGCGCATCACCACGTGCGGGAGTCCCATAGCGCCCAGGGTGGTCGCGACCAGGACCGAGACGGTGGCGAGGAGGGCGTGGCCGGAACCGTCGAGGTCGAGCAGGGGGCGGGTCCAGTCGGCGTCGACGATCGGGTCGAGCGCGGCGTCGCGGCGTTCGGGTCCGGCGAGGACGATGAGGAACACGGCCGGTCCGGCGATGAACGCGAGCTTGACGAGGTAGTGGAAGGCCTGGACGTAGGTGGCCGAGCGCATCCCGCCGACGGCGATCGTGGAGGAGACCACGAGTCCGGCGCCGACCACGCCGATCCAGTAGGGGATGCCGGAGACGAGTTCGAGGACCACTCCGGCGGCTTTGAACTGTGGGAGGAGGTACAGGAGCATGATCACCAGGACCACCAGGCCGCACATGCGGCGAAGCCTGGGCGAGCCGAGCCGGTATTCGGCGAAGTCGGGCACGGTGTAGGCGCCGCTGCGGCGCATGGGTCCGGCCACGAGGGCGGCGACTAGCACGTATCCGGCGGTGAAGCCCACGGCGTACCACATCGCGCCGACGCCGTTCTTGACCAGCAGTCCGGCGAGCCCGAGCACCGATGCGGCCGAGACGTACTCGCCCGCGATGGCGAGCGCGTTCCAGCCGGGCACGATGCTGCGGGAGGCCACGAGGAAGTCGGGGGTCGAGCGCGCGGCGCGCACGCCCCAGACGCCGATCGCGACGCTGGCGACGATGACGAGGCCGATGGAGACGATCCCGAGCATCAGGAACCGGGTTTCGCGGGCAGGTGCTCGGCCTCGATCCGCTCGGCGCGGCGCACGTGGACGGCGGCGAGGATCAGCAGGATCGGGTAGGGCGCGAAGAACAACGCGATCCAGCCGATGCGCCCGGGGGCGAGCGCGGCGGCGGCGAGCAGGAGGGCGAGGCAGAGGACGAGCGAGGCGGCGGTGCGCAATGCGAGGCGGCGTTGGCGTTGGAGTGCACGTTCGGCGGCGGCGAGGTCGATGGCCGAGGACGGGATCGGGGGGCGCCCGGCGAGGTGCGAGAGCCGCCCCATCGCGTCGGATTTGCGGCGCAGCGCGAGCCGGGTCTGCGGACTGGTGACGCGCACACGCTGGTTCATGGTCGAGCGCTCCGCCGGGCTGTCATCGTCCGCCGTCCCTGGCGGCCTGGAGCAGGCGTTCTCGCAGGAGACGGGAGTGTCTGCGGCTCACCGGGACTTCGCCCGCGTCGGTCACCGCCACGAGGCCTGCCGTGGAGGTGACTCGCAGTTCGGTGATCGCGGCGAGGTTGACCAGGAAGGAGCGGTGGGCCCTGACGAATCCGGCGGCGTCCCAGACCTGTTCGAGGTAGGTGAGGGATTGGCGCAGCAGGTGCGAGCGCTGTCCCTCGCCACCTGCGCAGTGGAGGCGCACGTAGTCGCCGTGGGCTTCGGCGTAGGCGATGTCGTCGCGGCGCACGAAGACGGTGCGTCCGGCCAGTTCGACCTGGACCACGGCGAGGTCGTCGGCCTTCTCCCCCACCGTGGGTCCGGCGCGGCGGCCCAGGCGGGCCACGGCTTCGGCGAGGCGTTCGGGGCGGAAGGGTTTGAGCAGGTAGTCGGCCGCGCCGAGCCCGAATGCCTCCACGGCGTGGTTGTCGTAGGCGGTGACGAACACGATCTCGGGCGGGTCGGAGAGCCGTTTGAGGATGCGGGCCACGTCCATGCCGGTGAGGCCGGGCATGGCGATGTCGAGGAACACCGCGTCGAAGGAACCGGAGCCGAGGAGGCGCACGGCCTCGTCTCCGCCTGCGGCGCAGGCGACTTCGCCCACGCGGGGCTGCTCGGCGAGCTGTCCGGCCAGTTCGGTGCGGGTGGAGGGCTCGTCTTCGACGACGAGCACGCGCAGCTGGGTCATCGGCGAGGGCTCCGATTCGCGGTCATGGGTGGACTCCTCGGGCGTAGCGGGGGATTCTCACGGTGGCCTTGGTCCCGGCCCCGGGGGCGGTGTCGAGCCAGAGGCCGTATTCGGGGCCGTACACGGCCCGCAGGCGACGGTCCACATTGGCCAGACCGATGCGCCCGGCCCCTTCCCGACTGCCGGTGAGGATGGCCTTGGCGTCGTCCGGTTCCATGCCCGCGCCGTCGTCCTCGACCTCGATGACGCACAGGGCCCCTTCGGAGAACCCGCGCACCGCGATGTGGCCGATGCCGGGCCGCGACTCGAAGCCGTGGCGCACCGCGTTCTCCACGATCGGCTGGACCACCAGGAACGGGATGGGCACGGGCAGGACCTCCGGAGCGATGCGGACGGTGATGTCGAGGCGGTCGTCGAAGCGGGCCCGCTGGAGTTCGAGGTAGGTCTGGACGGCCTGGAGCTCGTCGGCCACGGTCGCGTAGTCGCCGGTGTTGGCGAACGAGTAGCGCAGGTAGTCGGAGAAGTCGGTGAGCAGCTCCCGGGCCCGCTCGGGGTCGGTGCGGGTGTGGGCGCTGATCGCGGCGAGGGCGTTGTGCATGAAGTGCGGGGAGATCTGGGCGCGGAGGGTGCGCAGGTCGGCGGCGGCGATGCGCTCGCGGGAGCGGTCGAGGTCGGCGTGGTCGAGAGCGGTGGCGACGAGGTGGGCGGCCTCGGCGAGCTCGGCGTCCCCCACGTCGCCGGAGACGAGCAGGCACCCGGCCAGGTCGCCGGAGACCACGAGGGGCGCGGCCCGCAGCGGCGGGGCCGTGACCGGCGAGAGCAGGTCGAGCGTCTCGACCAGGAGCCCTTGGGCCGCTTCCGAATCTATGGACCCGGCCACGGCCAGGAGCCGGTCGCAGTCGGCCAGCGCGACCCCTTCGGCGTCGAGGAGCCGGGCCAGGCGACGGGCCGCGACCTGGACGCCTTTGCCGGACAGGCCGTCAGCGAGCGCTTCGCCGATCTGGCGGGTCAGGCGCAGCGAAGCGAGCGTCGCCGCGCTTCCCGCGCGCCGACGCTGGCGTTGAGGGGTCAGCCTCGCGGTGCGGAGCGAGGCGTAGATGCGATCGGGGATCACCCGGCAACTGTAACGTGGGGCACATTCGCGGGCGAGGTGGCATCGGTTGCCAAGGCGGCGCGGGGAGGACTGTTCCAGTCCTCCCCGCGACCGTGACTAGTGCTTGGCGGCCCTTTCGGCGCCTGCACCTGTCAGGGCCCGGACCTGCATGGACGCGAACCGGCTCGGGTTGCTCTCGTTCGAGGTGAGCGTGCCGATGACGGCGCACGCCAGACCGAACGGGATGGACACGAGCGCCGGGTTGGTCAGCGGGAACCAGGCGATGTTCACGCCTTCGCCGAGCAGCGAGGAAGGCGTGCTGGAGAACGTGGGCGAGAAGACCACCAGCGCGAGGGCGCTGATGAGGCCGCCGTAGATCCCCCAGAGGGCCCCGTTGGTGTTGAACCGCTTCCAGAACAGGCTCAACAGCAGCGTGGGCAGGTTCGCGGAGGCGGCCACGGCGAACGCGAGTCCGACCAGGAACGCCACGTTGAGGTTCTGCGAGAAGATCGCCAGGACGATCGCGACGGCGCCGACCCCGATGGAGGCGAACTTGGCGACCTTGACCTCTTGCTGCTCAGTGGCCTTGCCGCGCTTGATGACGCTGTTGTACAGGTCGTGGGCGAACGACGAGGACGCGGCGATCACGAGGCCGGACACGGTCGAGAGGATCGCCGCCATCGCCGCGGAGGCGATGATCGCGAGCAGGACCGCGCCGAAGATCGACCCGCCGAAGTCGGTGCCGACCGTCTGCGCCAGTTGCGGTGCGGCGGTGTTGCCCGCCGCGTTCTGCGTGACGATCGCGTCGTAGCCGACGATCGCCGCCGCACCGAAGCCGAGCACCAGCGTCATCAGGTAGAACGAGCCGATGAGGCCGATCGCCCAGTTGATGGAGCGGCGAGCGGTCTTGGCGTCGGGCACGGTGTAGAAGCGGATGAGGATGTGCGGCAGGCCCGCGGTACCCAGGACCAGGGCGAGGCCCAGGCTCAGGAAGCTGAGCTTGTTCCACATGGTCTGCATCGCGTCGCCGTCGACCTCGACGCCGTACGTCTGTCCCGGTTCGAGGAAGGCCGTGCCGTGGCCGGACGCGGCGGCGGCCTGGCCGAGCAGTTCGGAGATGTTGAAGTTGTACTTCATCAGCACGAAGAACACCAGCAGCGCGGCGCCGCCGACGAGGATCACGGCCTGGAAGATCTGGACCCAGGTGTTGCCCTTCATGCCGCCGAAGGCGACGTAGAAGGTCATGATGGCGCCCACGAACACGATGCCGGCGATCTTGGCGGTGTCGGCGTCCATGCCCATGAAGGTGTCGCCCTCTTGGATGCCGAGCAGGAGCGCGATGAGCGCGCCGGTGCCGACCATCTGGGCGAGCAGGTAGAACGTGGAGACGCTGAGGGTGGAGATGGCCGTGGCGGTGCGGACCGGGCGCTGGCGCATCCGGTAGGAGAGCACGTCGGCCACGGTGAAGCGGCCGGAGTTGCGCAGGAGTTCGGCGATGAGCAGGAGGGCCACGAGCCAGGCGACGAGGAAGCCGATCGAGTAGAGGAACCCGTCGTAGCCGTAGAGGGCGATGGTCCCGGCGATGCCGAGGAACGAGGCGGCCGACATGTAGTCGGAGGCGATCGCGAACCCGTTCTGCCAGGACTTGAAGTTGCGGCCGCCGGAGTGGAAGTCGGCGGTGGTGCTGGTGTAGCGGTGGCCCCAGATCGTGATGAACACGGTCACGAGGGTCATCACGATGACCAGGAAGAGCGTCAGGTTCCGGGTGGAGTCGTCTCCGGTCTGGGCGAGCAGTTCCATCAGTCTTCCCTTCCGTAGACGATCTCGTCGTGCAGGGCGTCGGCGTGGTCGTCGTAATGGCGCGAGGCGTAGCGCGAGTAGGCCCAGGCGATGCCGAACGTGGACACGAACTGGCCGAGGCCGAGCAGGAGCGCGACGTTGATGTGCCCGAAGAGGACGATGCCCATGAAGTCGCGGGCGTAGGCGGAGAGGAGCACGTACAGCAGGTACCAGCCGAGGAAGCCGAACGTGGCGGGGACGATGAACCGGAACAGGCGGCGTTTGAGGTCGACGAAGCGGGGGTCGTCGTGCATCGCGACGAGCTGTTCCTCGGTGACCTCGGGCGGGGGTCCCTCGCGGGTGGGCGTGTCTGCCATCGGGCCATTCCTCCTTGAAGGGCTTGCCGTGCGGTCGCTGGGCGGCACGGTGACGGGTTTACAAGGAACCTAGGAGGCGCATGAGGCAGAGAGAAGCATCGATGTGACGCGTGTCGCCGGACCGTCGTCGTCCTGCGGCGAGGGCGCGACGAGGTGCCGGTGAGCGGTCCGCGAACGGGCGACGAACGGCGTGAGAAGAACTTCTCGCACGAGCGATGAATCCGCTCAACCGGACTCGTCTGCACAGTTGAAGGCGCATTCGACTCTAGGAGCGGTGATACCCGTGGCGACCAAGATGATCTTCCTGAATCTGCCGGTGGACGACCTCGACCGGGCCCGGGGCTTCTACGAGGCCCTCGACTGGAGCGTCAACCCCGACTTCACCGACGAGAACGCCGCCTGCGTCGTGGTCGACGACAACATCTGCCTCATGCTGCTGGCCAAGGACTTCTACACCACGTTCGCCGAGCGCCCCATCGCCGACACGCTGACGTACTCCTCGGCCGCCTACGCGCTGGCCCTGCCCAGCCGCGACGCGGTCGACGACCTCACCGACGCGGCCGTCAAGGCAGGCGGCACCGAGGAGGTCGTCAAGAACGACCGCCGCGCCCAGGAAGCCGAGATCGGCATGTACGGCCGCACCTTCATCGACCTCGACGGCCACCAATGGGAACCGTTCCACATGCCCTACCCCCAAGCCTGAGACCGGCCGCCCCGCAAAGCGAGGCGGCCGTCAGGGTCAGATCGGTCGGGACGGAGGATCGGTGGGCGGGTCCTGGTTCGGGGGCGGGGTCCCCGGCTGGAGCGGCGGAGGCGGGGCCTGAGGCGGATGGCCTTGCCACTGCTGCGCGCCGGGCGGCGGGTACGGAGGCGGGTAGGGGTACTGCTTCTTCTTGCCGGCGTTGGCGACCAGCACCACGGTTACCACGACCGCGGCGATGAGCAGCAGCAGGGCGAGCACGATCAAGAAGTGCCAGGGTTTCAACGCGCCCATGTCGAGTCCTCCATTCGGGAGCTCAGCGGGAGTAGGGGTCTCGCCGGGTTCTTCCAATCCGGAACCTCCAACGGGGACGGCGGGCGGGCCCGGCGCTCGCGCGCCGGGCCCTGGACGGGTTATTCGCGGTATTCGTTCGGGAGGTCGAAGAGCGGGAAGAGCTTCGGGGTGTCCAGGAAGTAGTTGAGGCCCGAGATCTTGCCGCCGGTGAGTTCGAGGATGGTGATGGACCAGGGGAGCCACAGGCCCGGCTCGTCGCTGGGCTTGTAGTGGCCGAAGGCGGGCATGCCGTTGGCGCCCACGGGGACCAGCTTGGAGTCGCGGCAGGCCGAGCCGGTGGTGAGCATGAAGTGCTCGATCGACTCGTGGCCCTGGACCCACAGCGGGATCGGGGGCATGGACAGCGAGGCGTCCTGCGTGCACAGTGCGGTGAGGGCCTGCATGTCGTAGGCCTCGAACGCGCTCACGTAGCCGTCGACGATCTTGCGGACCTCGGCGTCGTCCACGCTGTACTCGTCCTGCGGGGTGGGGTGGACCTTCTCCATGGTGGCCTTCGCCCGCTGGAGCGCACTGTTGACCGAGGCCGGGCTCAGCTGGAGGGCTTCGGCGGTCTCGGCGGCCGAGAAGCGCAGGACCTCCCGCATGAGCATCACCGCGCGCTGCTTCGCGGGCAGGTGCTGCACGGCCGCCACGAACGCCAGGCGCAGCGTGTCCTTGGCCTCGGCGGCCGCGGCCGGGTCGGCGCCGAAGGCCATCGAGTCGGGGATCGGCTCGACCCACATGTAGTCGGGCTCGGGGGCCGGGAGCGGCGTGCCCGCGTCAGAGGCCGGGGCCAGGTCCATCGGCCGGGCCCGGCGCTGCGGGCCCTTGATCATGTCCAGGCACACGTTCGTGGTGATCTTGTACAGCCACGAGCGCAGGCTGGAGCGGCCCTCGAAGGAACCGTACGACTTCCAGGCCCTGGTGAAGGCCTCCTGCACGGCGTCCTCGGCCTCGAACGAGGAGCCGAGCATCCGATAGGCGTACGCGCACAGCTCGCGGCGGTGCGGCTCGAACTCGGCGAGCACCTCGTCATTGAGCACAACGTTCATAGGCACAGCCTCGCACACCCCACCGACAAAGAGAAGGCCGCGAACCGAAGCGGCCCGGTCCAGGTCGACGGCCCCACGCGAACTCCCTTGTGGCGCTTAGCGGTCCTTGCGGTGCTCGGCCATCCAGCGTTCGAACGCGTCGGCGCTCATGGGCTTGGCGAAGTGCCAGCCCTGTCCCGCGTGGCAGCCCCAGCCCTCGAGCTGCTTGCGGACCTTCTCGTCCTCGACGCCCTCGGCCACGACCTCGACGTCCAGGGCCCGGCCCAGGTCGATCGTGGTCGAGACGATCGCGGCGTTGTCCGGGTCGTCGATCAGGGTGGTCACGAAGGACTTGTCGATCTTGATCTCGGTGACCGGGAGGCGCCGCAGGTGCTGCATCGAGGAGAAGCCGGTGCCGAAGTCGTCGAGGCTGATGCCCACGCCGAGGTCGGAGAGGCGCTGGACGTTGACGACCACGCGCCGCGGGTCGGCCATGAGCGCCGACTCGGTGATCTCCAGTTGGAGCTTCTCGGCGTCCACCCCGTAGGCGTCGATCCGATCGGTCAGGAAGTCGGTGAACTCGGGCGACTGGAGGTCGCGCACCGAGACGTTCACGGCCATCCGCAGGTGGTAGCCGGCCTCGTTCCAGGTGCGGAGCTGGCGCAGCGCGATGTCGACGACCCGCTCGGTGAGCATCCGCATCACCGAGGAGTGCTCGGCGGTCTCGATGATCTCGGCCGGGTTCACCACGCCGCGCTCGGGGTGGTGGTAGCGCAGCAGGGCCTCGGCCCCGATGACTTCGCCGTCGACCAGGCGCACCTGCGGCTGGTAGAAGAGGTTCACGCCGGGGGCGTCGGGGTGGTCGAGGGCGCGGCGCACGTCGCCCAGGAGCAGCAGCTGCTCGGGCGAGTGGTGGTCGAACTCGGGGGCGTAGCGGGCGAACATCGAGGCGCGCTGCTTCGACTCGTACATCGCGATGTCGGCGTGGCGGAACAGGGTCTGGAAGTCGGCGCCGTCGTCGGGGAACACCGCGATGCCCACCGAGCCGTCCACTTCGAGGCTCGCGTCGCCCAGGACGATCGGGGCGTCCAGGCGGGCCCGGATCTCACGCGCGCATTCGAGCGGGTCGGTCATGCCGTCCAGTTCGGACCACACGAACGCGAACTCGTCGCCGCCCAGGCGCGCGATGGCCTTCCCGGGGGGCTTGTCGGCGGTGAAGCGCCGCGAGAGCTCGACCAGGAGCCGGTCGCCGACCTCGTGGCCGAGCGCGGAGTTGACGTCGGCGAAGCGGTCGAGGTCGAGGATGAGCACGGCCACGGCGGTGCCGGTCTCGGCCCCGTCGGCGAGCTTGCCGTCGACCACCTCCTGGAAGCCCTTGCGGTTGAGCAGGCCGGTGAGCGGATCGTGGTCGGCCTCCTTCTCGCGATCGGCCGCGGCCTGGAGGATGCGGTAGACGCTGAAGATCGGGATCGCCGAGGCCGCGACCAGCCACCACGAGGTCATCGCGGCCGTGGCCAGGATCGGCGCGATCGCGATCTGGGTGGCCCGCAGGGCCCACTCGCTGCGGATCCACTGCCCGAACAGGTCGCCCCAGCCGCCGCCCATGCGCAGGGCCTGCCGAGTCGCGACCAGGGACGAGCTGGTGAGGGTCCAGACCGTGCCCGCGGCAAGCACGGCGAGCAGCTGGGCCAGTGAAGCGTTCCAAGCCGCGCCGCCGTCGACGGCGTTCCACACCAGCCAGGCGAGGATGAGCGCGACGCCCTGCTGGGAGATGTTGAAGACCGTGCGCCAGCCGTTGGAGCCGATCTGCATCGAGAGCAGGAGGATGGCCCCCGACTGCACGATCAGTGCGGGCAGGAATCCCCAGGTCACCATCGTCGCGAGCACGTAGACGAGGTACATCGAGGCGATCGGCGACATCCACAGGCCGCCCCAGCGGGTCGGCCGCAGCTCGGCGACCAGGGCCAGCCCCGCGGTCAACCAGAACGCGAAGGGCGCACTGAACCAGCCCCCGTCGGGCGCGCCCCCGTACGCGGTCACGGCGACGGCACCGACCACCGCGCAGGCGGTGACCAGCGTCATGAAGCCGTAGAAACGGCCTGGATGCTCCCTAGGCGCAGTGTTGCGCATGAGCGTCGTGGCCATATCGCTCCTCCCACTGCCACGCGGTTCCCCGGTGACGCGCCAGAATCACCGAAGCACGGCCGTGGCCGACTCCTCTGTCATATCGCGAATTCCGCTCCCAGACAACGCCGGGGGCACATGCGGCACACTTGTGACCAGGCGCGACATGCTCGTAACAGAAACCGTTGTCCATTCATCGGCGGCAGGGTCCTCCGGGGTCGATTTCGGACTCGGCGGACCGTTGACGACAAGGGGAACCGGGCCCGAGACACATCGCTCAACACTCACGAGAAGACTCTGCCCTGAACTAACGAGGGTCCCCCCGCCCCGGAATACGGATCGTTACCGAGTTGTGATCATTCTGGTTCGCTCCCGTCGCCTGGCGGCCCGCGACGTCAGGACTCCTCGGGTTCGGCGGCCGGTTCGGGCTCGGGCAGGCCTTCGGTCAGGAAGGCCTCGAAGCCCTCCCCGGTGACGATCGGGACGCCCAGTTGCACCGCCTTGTCGTATTTCGACCCCGGCTTGTCCCCCGCGACCACCGCGCCGGTCTTCTTGGAGACCGAGGAGGTGGTCTTGCCGCCGCGGGCCTTGACCGCCGCGGCCGCGCCCTCGCGGGTGTAGCCGGGGATGCCGCCGGTGATGACCACGGTGAGGCCGTCGAGGGTCTGCGGCAGCGCCTCGGAGGGGTCGGGCTCCTCGTCGCGCATGCGCACCCCGGCCGCGCGCCAGCGCTCGACGATCTCGCGGTGCCAGTCGACGGCGAACCAGTCCTTGATGGCGGCGGCGATGGTGGGGCCGACGCCGTCGACGGCGGCCATCTCCTCTTCGCCGGCCTCGGCGATGCGGTCGAGGTCGCGGAAGTGCTCGGCGAGGGCCTGCGCCGAGACGGGGCCGACGTGGCGGATCGAGAGGGCGTTGACCACGCGCCACAGAGGCTGGGCCTTGGCCGCTTCGAGGTTCTGGAGCATCTCCTCGGCGTTCTTGCGGGGCAGGATCTCGCCGGTCTTCTTGTCGGCCTGGCGGGCGAAGGGGGTGACGACCTTCTGCTTTTGGGTCTTCTCGTCGATCTTGGGGAGCCCGGAGTCGGGGTCGCGCACGACCACGCGGATCGGGAGCAGCTCGTCCATCTTCAGGTCGAACACGCCGCCTTCGTCGGTGAGGACGGGCTGGGCCGGTTCGAGGGGCTGGACGAGGGCGGCGCAGGCGATGTAGCCCATGCGGTCGACGTCGAAGCACGAGCGGCCGGTGGCGAACGCGAGGCGTTCGCGCAGCTGCCCGGGGCAGGAGCGGGCGTTGGGGCAGCGCAGGTCGATGTCGCCTTCGGCGGCGGGGGCGAGCACCGAGTCGCATTCGGGGCAGCGCTCGGGCATGGTGAACGCGGTCTCGGAGCCGGTGCGGGCGGCCACGACGGGGGCGACGATCTCGGGGATCACGTCGCCCGCTTTGCGGACCACGACGGTGTCGCCGATCATGACGCCCTTGGCGGCCACCTGGTCGGCGTTGTGGAGGGTCGCGAACTCGACTTCGGACCCGGCGACGCGGACGGGGTCGAGCACGGCGTAGGGGGTGGCGCGGCCGGTGCGTCCGATGGAGACCTTGATGTCGAGGAGCTTGGTGTTGACCTCCTCGGGCGGGAATTTGAACGCGACGGCCCAGCGGGGGGTGCGGGAGGTCGCGCCGAGGCGGCGCTGCACCGCGATGTCGTCGATCTTTACGACCACGCCGTCGATCTCGTGGACGAGGGTGTGCCGCTGCTCGCCGAATTCGGCGATGTACTCGAAGACCTCTTTGATGGTGGCGACGACGCGCCAGTAGGGACTGGTGGGCAGGCCCCAGGCCTTGATCGCGGCGTAGGAGTGGGATTGGGACTCGGGCGCGAAGCCGTCGAGCGCGCCGAGGCCGTGGGCGATGAAGCTCAGGGGGCGTTCGGCGGTCTTCTCCGGGTCCTTCTGGCGCAGGGACCCGGCGGCGGCGTTGCGCGGGTTGGCGAACGGGGCTTTCCCGGCCGCGACCTGGGTCTCGTTGAGGCGCTTGAAGTCGGCGGTCGGGAAGTAGACCTCGCCGCGGACTTCGAGGAGCGCGGGTACGGGGAAGCCGTCGGCGGCGGTCAGGCGCTGCGGGATGACGCCGATGGTGGCCACGTTGGCGGTGACGTCTTCGCCGGTGGTGCCGTCGCCGCGGGTGGCGGCGCGGACGAGGCGGCCGTTCTCGTAGACGAGGTCGACGGCGAGGCCGTCGATCTTGACCTCGCAGAGGTAGGGCTCGTCGGGGACTTCGGCGGTGATGCGGTCGGCCCAGGCCTGGACCTCGTCGAGGCTGAACACGTCCTGGAGGCTGAGCATCTTCTCCAGGTGGACCACGGGGGCGAAGGCCTCGGAGAAGGTGCCGACCTGCTCGGTGGGCGAGTCGGCGTTCTTGAGCTCGGGGTAGCGGGTCTCGATGTCGACCAGTTCGTGCATGAGGTCGTCGAACTGGCTGTCGGAGACGGTGGGTGCGTCGTCCTCGTAGTAGCGGCGGCGGTGCCCGGTGATCTCGACGCTGAGGTCGGCGTGCCGTTCGCGGGCGTCGTCGAAGCTCAGGTCCGTCAGCCTGTCGGTGTCGAGGGGACCTGCGGTGCGGTCGGGTCCGGCGGTGTCGCCTGCGTCAGTCGTGCTCACGGCCCCATTGTGTCAGCTGGGTCCGACGTTTCGGGGAGGCCGGAGGATCCCGTCCGGGGCCAGGGTTGCACAAGCGGTCACCTTCCGTTCACCTTGTGATTCCCCGGGGCTCCACTGCGGCCGGGAGGATCAGCGCGTACTGCCCGCAACGCCCCCTCTCCGCCGCGGACGCAGCGGTCCGCGCGGCGGCACAGCAAGGAGCCCAGGCTTTGGCGACTTTGACGACCGGCGGCTCGAACCGCCGGAGCTTCCTGCGGCGCGGCCCTTCGGGTGTCGACCGCTTCGCGATCGCGGCGATGGAGGGCCTCGCGGCCCGCGCCGCGGCGGCGCGGGACGGCGAGCGGGACCGGGTGCGGTCCGGCGGCTACGGCGCGCTGCGCGAGGTCGTGCGCTCGGACGCGGTCTCGGGCCGCGAGCAGACGATGTGGCTCCCTGAGGGTTTCGACTTCGCGGTGTTCTCCGCGGCCGGTTCGGCGATGCGCGACGGCGGCTCGGTGCCCGCCTCGCACGGCGGCATGGCTTGCTTCCCGACCGGGCGGCGCGGCGAGTGGCGGCTGGTGCGCGGGCACGGCGAGCGGGGCCGTCCCGGCGCGGGGTCGCCGAGCGGCAGCCCGGAGGGACGCTACGACGCGCTCGGCGCGGGCGGGACCACCACGCTCGGGATCGTCTGGCGCGACGGCGAGCCGCATTTCGAGGAGGCCTGGCAGTCGCTGTCGGGCGTAGTGGGTTCGGGCGCTGGCGGGCCGACGCCGTGGGGTTCGTGGCTCGCCGCGGAGGCGACCTGCGCGGGGACCGGCGCGGGCTGGGGCGCGGCCCACGGCTACGTGTTCGAGGTGCCCTCGGCCGAGGACGGCGAGGCTGAGGCGTTGCCGCTCAAGTCGATGGGCCGCTTCGCGCACGGCGACGTGGCGGTGGACCCGCGTTCGGGCACGGTGTACCTGGCGGAGGACCAGCCCACGGCCGGGTGCTACCGGTTCGTGCCCGAGGTGCCGGGGGACCTGGCCGAGGGCGGGCGGCTCCAGATGCTCAAGGTCGCGGGCGAGTGGAATGTGGACACGCGCGTGAACCAGCGCCCCGAGCGGGGCGTGTACGTCGAGTGGGTGGACGTCGCCGAGCCCGATCCGGCCGCGGCAGAGGACGATCCGCTCGCGGTGTTCAACCAGGGCTGGGCGCGGGGCGCGGCGGTGTTCGGGCGGCTGACCGGGTGCTTCTACGCCGACGGCGCGGTGTACCTGGCGGCGGTCTCGGGCGGCGACGAGGGCGAGGGCCAGTTGTGGGAGTACCGGCCGCGGGGGCACGGCGGCGGCACGTTGAAGCTGGTGTTCGAGTCCCCTGACGCGTCGCTGCTGTCGTTCCCGCAGGGCATGGCGGTCTCGCCGGGCGGGAGCCTGATCCTGTGCGAGGACACCGGGCGGGGCCTGCCAGCGCTGCGGGGCATGACGCGCGAGGGCGAGGTGTTCGCGTTCGCGAAGGTCGCGGGCGGCGACCTGGGCGGCGCGGTGTTCTCTCCTGACGGGAAGGTGCTGTTCGCGAACCTGTGGGGCGCCGACGATCCGGGTCGCACGGTCGCGATCTGGGGCCCTTGGAGCGCCGGGGCGCTGTAACCGAGTCTTTCTCCGAGTCGATCCGGCCGCGTGCCTCCAGACGCGCGGCCGGATTTCTGTGTTCACTGAGGCGACACGCATGGGTTCCACGCCAGGTCAGAAATTCATGGTATGTTGAATTCATCAGTCGTTGAATTATTGGAGGCGATCATGCCACCCACCCCGAAAGCCGCGATCTCGGTCGCGGGACTCGTGGTCGACCGCGGCGGGAACCCCGTGCTCAGAGGCGTCGACACCGAGATCGCCGCCGGGTCGGTCACCGGACTGCTCGGGCCCTCGGGCTCGGGCAAGACCACGTTCATCCGCGCCGTCGTCGGCACCCAGAAGGTCAAGGGCGGCACGGTGAACGTGCTCGGCCACCCGGCCGGGTCGAAGCCGCTGCGCCGCCGCGTCGCCTACGTCACCCAGGACGCCTCGATCTACCGCGACCTCTCGGTGAAGGCCAACGTGGCCTATTTCGCCGCGCTCTACGGGCGCGACAAGCACGAGGCGATGCGCGCGATCGAGCGCGTCGGCATGGGCGACCACGCCAACAAGCTGGCCGGGAACCTCTCCGGCGGGCAGAAGACCCGCACCTCGCTCGCGTGCGCGCTGGTCATCGAACCCGAAGTGCTCGTGCTCGACGAGCCCACGGTGGGCCTGGACCCGGTGATCCGCGAGGAACTTTGGGACCAGTTCAGGGACCTCGCCGCGGGCGGGGCCACGCTGCTGGTCTCCAGCCACGTGATGGACGAGGCCGACCGCTGCGACCGGCTCCTGCTGCTTCGCGAGGGCCGGTTCATCGCCGACGACACGCCCGCCCAGCTGCGCGCCTCGACTCGGGCCGCAAACCTCGAAGCCGCGTTCCTGCACCTCATCCGCGAACTCGAAGGAGGCGAGTAGCCGTGTCGGTCCGCATCACGTTCATCACCGCCGGGCGCATTCTCCGGCAGCTACTGGGCGACCACCGCACCGTAGGGCTGATCCTGGCCGTGCCCGCGCTGATCATCGCTTTGATCAGCGCCATCATGGACGACGCGCCGCAGGTGTTCGCCCAGGTCGGCCTCATCCTGCTGGCCGCGTTCCCGTTCATGCTCATGTTCATGATCACCTCGATCACGCTGCTGCGCGAGCGCACCGGCGGCACGCTCGAACGCCTCATGACCACGCCCACAGGGAAACTCGACCTGGTGGTGGGCTATGGGATCGCGTTCGGCACGGCCGCGGCGGCCCAGACCGCGGTGGCGGCCACCGTGGCCTTCGCGTTCCTCGGCCTGGAGACCGCTGGGCCGACGTGGGCGGTGTTCCTCATCTGCATCGTCACCGCGCTGCTGGGGATGGCCTTGGGGCTGTTCGTGTCCGCGTTCGCGACCACCGAGTTCCAGGCGATCCAGTTCATGCCGGTGTTCGTGATCCCGCAGCTGTTCCTGTGCGGCCTGATCTGGCCCGCCGACCAGATGGCCGGGTGGCTGCAAGGGGTCTCGGACGCGCTGCCGCTCACGTACGCGGTCAAGGCGCTCACCGAGGTGCGGACCAACGCGGAGGTCACCGACGCGATGTGGGGCGACCTCGCGATCGTGTTCGGTGCGGTCGTCGTCGCAACCGTGCTCGGAGCGGCGACCCTGCGGCGGCGCACCAACTAGGGTTTCGGTGTGGCGAGAACCAAACGAAGCGGACGGCGGTCGGGCAACCCGGACACGAGGGCCGAGATCCTGGCCGCCGCCCGTTCCCTGTTCGCGGCCGAGGGGTACGGGTCGATCTCGATGCGGCGCATCGCGGCCGAGGCCGGGGTGGACCCTTCCCTGATCCACCACTACTTCGGTTCCAAGGACGACCTGTTCATGGCCGCCATCGAGATCCCCTTCGACCCGGCCCCCGAGGTCGCCTCGGTCCTCGAAGGCGGCGAGATCGAAGGCGCGGGCGGGCGGCTCATGCACGCGTTCGTGGCGATCTGGGACGGCCCGCACCAGGACAAGCTCCTCGCGATGGTCCGCACCAGCCTCTCGAAACCGGCGATGGCGTTCGTGCTGCGAAACCTCTTCGAGCACCGCATCGTCAAGACCATCGAGGCCACCTTGGGCGACAAGGTCGACCACATCCCCGTCCGCGCCGGGTTCGTGGGCTCGCAGATCTTCGGCCTGGTCGTGACCAGGTACATCCTCAAACTCGAACCGGTCGCCTCACTCGGCGCCGAAGAACTCGCGGTGACGATCGGCCCCACCATCGACCGCTACTTGACGATGCCGGTGGAGCACCTCACCGCGGAGTGAGTCAGCCGATGGCCCCTCAACCGGTGGCGATGTCGAAGGCGGTGCCGAGGGCGTAGGTGACGGCCATTGTGGCCGCGCCGACTGCCATGACGCGGATGGTGGCGCGGGCGCGGGGTGCGCCGCCGAGGCGGGCCGAGACGTAGCCGGTCACCGCCAGCGCGGCGACCACGGCGACGGCGCAGCCGATGACCCGGACGGACTCGGGCAGCAGCGTGATCGCCAGGAGCGGCAGCAGTGCGCCGCAGGTGAAGGCGATGAAGGAAGAGATCGCGGCGTGCCAGGGGTTGGTGAGTTCGTCGGGGTCGAGTCCGAATTCGACGGCGGTGTGGGCGTGGAGCGGGTCGGCGGCGGAGAGTTCGCGGGCGGCGGTTCGCGCGGTGGCCGCGGAGAGGCCGCGCTCCTGGAGGTTCTGAGCGAGTTCGTCTTCGGCGCCCTGGGGGTCCTCGGAGAGTTCGCGCCGCTCGGATTCGACCACGCTCGCTTCGGTGTCGCGCTGGGTCGAGACCGAGGTGTACTCGCCTCCGGCCATCGAGAGCGCCCCGGCCACGAGTCCGGCGAGGCCCGCCACGAGGATCGCGGTGCGGTCGGCGGTGGCCCCGGCGACGCCGATGACGATGCCCGCGGTGGAGACGATCCCGTCGTTCGCCCCGAGCACGCCCGCGCGAAGCCAGTTGAGCCGGTTGCCGAGGGCACCGGGGCCGTCGTCGTCATGCGCTGCCACACGCACAGTGAACCATAAGGTTGCGTGACGTGGGTGTTCTCACGAACGGGAGGGAATTGCGCCACTGTGGGCGAAATTCCCACCAGGAATGCGAGAAACCTCCACAGGGGAAAGTCCATCGCTGGCGGCAAGGGGTTATTCTCGCACTCCCTCCGATGAGAAGGGGCTCTTCCATGAGCGACCCCCAAGATCCAGTTCCGGCGCGATCAGAGGCCGCCGAGGGGCACGAAGCCCCCGGCGAGGCGCCGACTCCCACACCACCACACCAAGCGGGCCCACTGGCCGACTCGCAGGGCGAGAACGAGGCGAGCCCGGGTGCGGCGCAACCGGACGCGAACGGCACGCACAACGACGCCGCCGAGGCGAGCGGCATCCCGCCGCAGCCGAACGCTCGTGGTGTCGACGCAGGCGAGCCGAACGCCGAACCCGCTTCGCCGCCGGGCTCACCGCGCGGCTCGGGCGATCGCGAGCCCGACCGACCGGACTCCGTTGCGCCGCAAGGCGAACCGGATTCGTCGCAGGTCGAACCCGCCCGATCGCAGATCGAGCCCGCTCCTGCGCAGGCCGGGCCGTATGTGCAGGCCGGGGTGCCGCATCGGCCTCCGCCGAAGTACGGGCCCCCGCCTCCCCATCACATGCCGCAGGGTCATGGGCCTCGGCCGTATTACGCGGCCGCTCCCCCGCGCATGATCCCGCCCAACCTCCGTTGGCACCGGCCCGCGCTCTCGGCCTCGCAGACGGTCGTGCTGCTCGTCGCGTTCACCGCACTGTTCGGGGCCTGGGCGGCGTTCCACCCTCAGGGAGTCGGGATCGGCCTGGCGCTCACCGGGATCGCGCTCGTCGCCGTGCCGCTCGCGACGGGTCCGCGCTCTGACCTCGTGCCTCGGTTGCCGGGCGCAGTGCTCGTGGCGTTGCTGTGGTCGGTCGCGGCCGTGCGAGACGCGGGCTGGGTCGTGGCCCTGTGCGCGTTCACCGCGTTCGTGCTCACCCCGGTCGTGCTCGCGCCGCAGCGGCGCATCGGCGGGACCGTCATCACGTTGTGCTTCGGCTGGCTCGAAGGCCTCGCCGCGAGCTTCGGATGGCTGGGGCGCAGCGGCCGACGCCGCGAGGGAAAGCGCGCCGACACCGTCCGCAACCTGCGGATCGCCGGGATCACCGTCGGGCTCCTCATCGTGTTCGGTGGCCTGTTCGCCGCCGCCGACGACACGTTCGCGCGCCTGGCCTCGCAGCTGCTCCCCGAGCTCGACCCGGTCGAGATCTTCCTGCGGCTCCTGCTCGCCGCGGCCCTGTTCGTGCTGGTCCTGCTATGGGCGTACATGGCGGTCGCGAAGCCTAGGTTCGACTCGGACAACCCGTCCGCGCCGCGCGAGATCTCGCGCATGGAGATCGCTATCCCGTTGGCCGCGTTGAACCTCCTGTTCGCGGCGTTCATCGTGGTGCAGGCGCGGGTGTTCTTCGGCGGCGAGGCGTACGTCATGGAGACCGCGGGGCTCACCTTCGCCGAGTACGCGCGCAAGGGCTTCTGGCAGTTGAGTTTCGTGGCGGTGCTCGCGCTCGTCGTGCTCGCTTTCGCGGGCTGGCTCGCGCCCAAGCGCGCCAAGGCCGACCGCTGGACGGTCCGCGTCCTGCTCGGCGCGCTCGCGCTCATGTCGCTGGTGGTCGTGGCCTCGGCCTCGTATCGCATGGCGGTCTACTTCGACACGTACGGGCTCACCCGCCTGCGGGTGTGGGTGTTCACCGTGGAGATCTGGCTGGCGGTGCTGTTCGTCCTGGTCCTGGTGTGCTGCTGGAAGCTCCGCGCGGGCTGGCTCCCGCGCGGGGTCCTCGCCTCGGGCGCGGTGGTGCTGCTGGGCCTGGCCGCGGCCAACCCCGACGCGCTCATCGCCCGGTACAACATCGAGCACGACCACGAGCTCGACTACGGGTACCTGAGCAGTCTGTCGGCCGACGCGGCGCCCGCGCTGATGGCGCTGTCCGAAGAGCAGCGCTCGTGCTGGCGGTCCGAGTTCGACTGGGACGAGCGCGAGGCGCTGGCCTGGAACTGGGGCTACCAACAGGCCCGCGGCCTCGAGGACGAGTTCCCTGAACCGGAACCTGGGGCCTGCTTCGCCGGCGAGTACCGGACCGAGGACGAGCGGTTCGGTTCGCTTGAAGAGCCTGACGAACCGGCCACCGCGGAGGAACCCGCGACCCCGGCCGCGTCGACGAGCCCGGTCGAGCCATGGACGGCCGACCCGGCGACCGCCGAGTTCTTCCGCGGGGACATGTGCGCCGCGTACAACCTGGTCGAGGTGACCGAGTTCTTCGGGACCTCCGCGAAGGGCGACCGCGGCGTCGAGAACGACTCCATGGCGCAATACGCCGAGCCGAACTCGCCCGAGACCGGCGGCCCGGTGCTGCACTGCGGGTACTACGGGCCCGGCAGCCGGTACCTGATGATCGAGGTCTACCTGTGGCCTTCGTACGACGCCGCGGTCGACGGCGTGGAGGCCATGCGGGCGAAGCAGGCCGAGAGCGGCGTCTACGAGGTCGCGCCGCTCGACAGCGAGACCACCGCCGGTTACACGGCGGTGAGCGCCTCGGGCGGTGAGTACGAGTACGCGGTCGCGCTCAACGAACTCGTGGTCTCGGTGTACTTCGGCGACGCGGGCCCCGCCGCCGAGGCCGAACTGGTGGCGGCCGATCTGGTCGACCAGACGTGGGAACTGTACGTGTCCTGAGCGACGGCGGCGCGGCGGTCCTCGCGGGCCGCCACGCCGCCGCGCTTTCGTACACCTGGACTGGACGCGCGCGGCGATGGATTTGCCTGTGCGCGTAACGCATTCGTAACATCGTTACATGCTTCGAGTGATCGGCGCGGGCCTCCCGCGCACCGGGACGATGACCCTCAAGAGCGCCCTGGAGACCCTCCTGGGCGAGCCGTGCCACCACATGGTGGAGGTCTTCGGCCGCCTGGAGACCGACCCGCCCGCGTTCCTGGCCGCGGCGAAGGAGGGCCGCGCGGACTGGGATGGGATCTTCGAGGGGTACGCGGCGGCGGTCGACTGGCCGGCCTCGGCCTTCCACGTCGAGCTCGCCGAGCGCTACCCGGACGCGATCATGGTCCTCTCGCGCCGCGACGGCTTCGACACGTGGTGGAAGAGCTGCACGAACACGATCTTCACCGGCATCGACGACGCGAGCTTCGCCACCGAGACGTGGTCGGAGATGATCGACGCGCTGTGGGCGCGGTGCTTCGAAGGCGTCCCGAGATCCGATGTGGGGGGTATGAGGGCCGCGTACGAGCGGTACCACGAGCGGGTGCGCGAGGCGATCCCGTCGAATCGCCTGGTCGAGTTCACGACCGGCGCGGGCTGGGGCCCGCTGTGCGAGGCGCTGGACCTGCCGGTCCCCGAGGAGCCGTTCCCGTTCCTCAACTCCACCACGGAATGGCACGAGCGCGCGGGGACCACGCCGAACGACGCGTGACCGCAGTCGCGGAGGGAAACGCAACACCGGCAGGTCGCGCGGCTCGGGACCTGCGGGTCCACCATGCGCGGCGTGACCGCCTGCCGCGCAGGCGGCATCGGCCGAAGATCTGACTCCGGATCAGAAGGTCGGGGGGTAGCACCCGTGCACGCGACCGCGCGTTAGCCGTGGAGGCGTTTCGCGGCCTCGCGGCACGCCTCCATCGCGGCCCGCGAGTAGTCGGGGCTCGCCCCGGCCATGCCGCAGGTCGGCGACACGCTCACCCGCTGCGGGAGCAGGTCGGGGCTGAACCCGAGGCGGTGCCACAGGCTCAGGACGCGGTCGGCGGCCTCCTTGTCCAGGCCCGGCCTGGGCTGCCCGATCGCGGGCACGACCCCGGCGATGAGACGGCCGCCGCCGTCGAGGTACTCCCCCAGGGCGTCCATCCGCGGCACGTCGTCGAGGTCGAGGAGCGTCAGGTCGATCGCGACCGCGCCGACACCGGCCTCTTGAAGGAGCCCCACGGGCACGTCGGGGGCGCAGCAGTGGACCACGACCGGGACGCCGAGGGCTTCGGTGAGCTCGCGGAGGCGGTCGCGGGCGACCTCGACCGGGACGCGCCGGTAGAAGTCGAGCCCCGACTCGGTGTTCACCCGTCCCGCGAGCGCGGCGGGCAGGCTCGGCTCGTCGAGCTGGATCGACAGGCAGGCCTTCGGCATCCGGGCCTGGGCCGCCGCGAGGTGATTGCGCAAGCCTTCGGCGAGCGAGGCGGTCAGGTCGGCGACCGCGCCGGGATCGGCGAGCATCGCGCCGCCGGTGCGCCGCCACAGGTTCGCGGCCAGCGTGAACGGGCCTACCGCGTTCAGGCGCACGGGACCGGAGGCGTCGACTTCGAGGAGCGCGTCGAGGTCGCGTTCGAGGAAGTCGGCGGCGCGGCGGGCGTCGATCCCGGCCAGGTCGGCGATCTCCCAGCGGAAGGCCCACCACTGCACGGGCAGTCCTTCGAGCAGGCCCGCGCCGCGGCCGATCAGGTCCGAGCCGAGCCCGCGGGCGGGGAGTTCGGGCAGGTGGGGCCATTCGGGGAGTTCCCCGAAGACCACGCCTGCGGCCTCGCCGATGTCGGTCCCGGGCAGCGACCCGATCCCGGTGGCGACACCCGAGGGCAGGTCAGACACCCGCGGCCTCGACGGCCGAGGTCGCGTCGATCGTGCCCGAGGCGAGGACCGCGTCGCCGCGTTCGGACTCGGGGTCGTAGACGACGAGGGCTTGACCTGCGGCAACGCCGTAGGCGGGCTTGTGGAGGCGCGCGGTGAGGCCGTCCTCGCCCGCGCTGACCGTGGCGGGGTAGACCTCGCCGTGGGCGCGGAGCTGGACCTCGGCCTCGAACTCACCGGTCCGCTCGGGCGCGAGCCACACGGGGGCGCCGGTCTGGATGCGGTCGACGCGGAGCGCTTCGCGGGGGCCGACCTGGACGCGGTTGTCCACCGGCGTGATGGAGAGGACATAGCGCGGCTTGCCGTCGGCGGCGGGGCGCTTGAGGCCCAGGCCGTGGCGCTGGCCGACGGTGAACTGGTGGGAGCCGTCGTGGCTGCCGAGGACTTCGCCGGTGGCGGCGTCGACGATCTCGCCGTCCTTGGAGCCGAGCTTGTTCTTGAGGAACCCGGAGGTGTCGCCGTCGGCGATGAAGCAGATGTCGTGGCTGTCGGGCTTGCGGGCCACGGCGAGGCCGCGCTCCTCGGCCTCGACGCGGACCTGGTCCTTGGGGGTGTCGCCGAGCGGGAAGATCGAGTGCGCGAGCTGGGCCGGGTTGAGCACGGCGAGCACGTACGACTGGTCCTTGCCGGGGTCGACGGCGCGGCGCAGGAGCCCGTCCTCGCCTTTGCGGGCGTAGTGGCCGGTGGCGACGGCGTCGAAGCCGAGGGCCATCGCGCGGTCGAGGACGGCGGCGAACTTGATCTTCTCGTTGCAGCGCAGGCACGGGTTGGGGGTGCGCCCGTTGGCGTACTCGGCGTAGAAGTCCTCCACCACGTCCTCGTGGAAGCGTTCGGCCATGTCCCACACGTAGAAGGGGATGCCGATGACGTCGGCGGCGCGGCGCGCGTCGCGGGAGTCCTCGATGGTGCAGCAGCCGCGGGCCCCGGTCCGGTAGGTCTGGGGGTTCTTGGACAGCGCCAGGTGGACGCCGGTGACGTCGTGCCCGGCCTCGACGGCCCGGGCGGCGGCGACGGCCGAGTCGACTCCGCCGCTCATGGCGGCCAGTACTCGCAGTTTCACGCCTTCAACCATAACCAGCGGAACCTAGCTGAATCCGGCGGTCTTGGCGCGCTCGACGGCTTCGGGGAGGGCCGCCACGAGGGCGTCGATGTCGGCCCCGGTGGTGGGCCAGCCGAGCGTGAACCGCAGGGAGGAGCGGGCGTCCTCGGCGTCGGCGCCCATCGCGAGCAGCACGTGGGAGGGCTGGGCGATCCCGGCCGAGCACGCCGAGCCTGTGGCGCATTCGACACCGGCGGCGTCCAGGAGCATCAGGAGTGCGTCGCCCTCGCAGCCGGGGAAGGAGAAGTGGGCGTTGCCGGGCAGGCGCTGTTCGGGGTCGCCGTTGTAGATCGCGTCCGGCACTGCGGCTTGGAGGCGGGCCACGAGGTCGTCGCGCAGGGCCGCGAGGCGCTGCGCTTCGGTCTGTTGCGTGCGCACGGCGTGGAGCACGGCCTCGGCGAGCGAGGCGATGCCGGGCACGTCGAGCGTCCCGGAGCGGATCTCGCGTTCCTGGCCACCGCCGTGGAGCAGCGGGGTGGCCTTGACGTCGCGGCGCAGCAGCAGCGCGCCCGTGCCGGTGGGCCCGCCGAGCTTGTGGCCCGAGAGCGCCAGCGCGGCGGCCCCGGAGGCGGCGAAGTCGACCGGGACGTGGCCCACGGCCTGGATCGCGTCGGTGTGGACGGGGATGCCGTAGGGGGCGACCAGGTCGGCGATCTCGCGGACCGGTTGCAGGGTCCCGACCTCGTTGTTGGCCCACATGCAGGTCAGGACCGTGATCTCGGCGGCGTGCTCGTCGAGGACGGCGGCGAGGGCGGCCAGGTCGACGCGGCCGAGTTTGTCGACGGGCAGTTCGGTGACGTCGGCCTTCTCGTGGTCGCCGAGCCAGCACACGGCGTCGGCCACGGCGTGGTGCTCGATCGCGGTGGTGACCACCCGGTTGCGCTGCTCGGTGCGGCGGTCCCAGTGCAGGCCCTTGACGGCGAGGTTGTCGGCCTCGGTGCCCGAACCGGTGAAGATGACCTCGCCGGGTTTGGTGCCGAGGGCTTCGGCGACGCGTTCACGGGCTTCCTCGACGGTGCGGCGGGCGGCGCGCCCGGAACCGTGGAGGGACGAGGCGTTGCCGAGGGCGCGAGCGGTCCGCACATAGGCGTCGAGCGCCTCGGGGAGCATCGGCGTGGTGGCGGCGTGATCGAGATAGGCCATGACCGTTCCAGTCTACGGCGCGGCGCGGCTCACTCCCTCCCGCAGCGGCGGCGGGCGGCCGGGTTCCGCTCCGTGGGACCGCGAACACCGGTACCTGCACGTCGCCGTGCAGCTCGATGGTGCCGCCGCGTTAGAATCTGACGAATCCTCCTACCTTTCCGGGTCGGGGATTCACTGCCCCCCGAGACCGCGTTCCAAGTGAGCTCGCGGTCGAGAGAAAGTGTGTGCCGATGACGCCCGAGCTCGAAGAAGCGCTTCGCACTGGGCCATTCCACACTGCCCTGCGCGTGGCCATCCAGACCAGCGGGCTCGGACTGGACCGCATCCGCCATCGCCTCGCGATGCGCGGCATCACGGTCTCGACCACGAGCCTGAGCTACTGGCAGTCGGGGCGCTCGCGCCCCGAGCGCGCGGAATCCCTCGCGGCCGTCACCGCCCTCGAAGACCTCCTCGAACTCCCGCCGGGGGCGCTGCGGGTGCTGCTGGGCCCCAAGCGGGCCCGGGGGCCCCGGTCGATCCGCGGGCAGCTGCCGAGGCCTGACGCGGTGCTGGGCGGCGACGCGGTCCGGGAGCTGTGCGACCAGGTCCCCGCCTCTCGCGAGCACACGCTGGACATCTTGAGCCAGCAGGTCATCGTCCATGTCGACTCGCAGTGGCAGGAGTCGCTGATGGAGCTGTCGATGCTGGTGCGGGCCAGGCGGGACGACGTCGACCGGTACATCCTGCTGTACCGGGGCGACGAGGGCTGCGACATCGACGACATCGAGTTCAAACCGGTCCGCGACTGCACGGTGCCGAGCGTGCTGCGCCACGACGAGGCGCCGGTCGCCTTGGCCGAGATCGTGTTCGACACGCCGCTGCCGAAGGGCGCGACGCACCTGTTCGAGATCGTGGTGCAGGGCAACGGGGGCGTGTCGACCGGCCACGGGAACGCGTTCCGGTACCCGGTGGACCAGTACTCGCTCCAGGTGCGCTTCGCGGCCGACGCGGTGCCCAAGCGGGTGTACCGGTTCGCGCAGTCGAGTCTCCAGCGCGAGAAGCGCGAGACCGGGGACCTGCAACTGGGTCCGAGCCGCACGATCGCGCTGGCCGAGCCGGTGCCGCGCCCGGGTGCGCTGGGCATCGGCTGGGACGCGTCTTAAGGGCGAGATGAGAAGAGCCCCACCGGAGTCCGGTGGGGCTCTTCGCGCTGCCTCAGTCCTGGGAGCGGAACTTGTTGACCGCCCACCACGCGCCCGGCAGGAGCAGGGCGGCGAAGACGAGCTTGATCGCGTCGCCGATCAGGTAGGGGGTGATGCCCCATTCGACGGCCTGCGCGGCGCCCACGCCGGTGGCGTAGGCGAGGTAGGGGGTGCCGAAGGCGTACATGATGACGTTGCCGAGGACCATGAGCCCGGCGGTCTTGAGCACGGTGCGGTCTCCGCCGCGCCCGGCCAGCCAGCCGACGGCCACGCCGGCGACCAGGAAGCCGATGATGTAGCCGAAGCTCGGGAACCCGAACCCGGAGGCGCCCTCGGTGAACCACGGGACCCCGGCCATGCCGGCGACGAGGTAGAGCGCGAGGGTCAGGCCCGCGCGCAAGGGGCCGTAGGCGGCGCCGAGGAGGAGCACGGTGAACGTGGTGAGCACGAACGGCACCGGGCTGATCTGCGGCACGGTGATCGCGACCTGAGCGGAGGCGCCGACGGCGGCCGCGCCGCCGAGCACGAGCACGGCGTCACGGGCGACCGCACGCGCCCGAGTCGAAGCCGGCAGAAGATCGGCGAGCACGCCGGGCGCAGAGATCGCGGCAGCTGGGGCGGCCATGATGGAATCCTCCAACAACATCTGTAGGTTTCATATAACGAGAGGCCCTCGAAGCCTAACTCACGCGTGTTACGACCAAGTGACACCCCACCCAAGACGAGAGCCCCACTCGCAACACCGACAACGCCAGACCTACATGTCGCACCCCCGCGCGATCATGAAAACCGGGGGCGACAGCGAACCCGAGCCCCGCTCACAAAGGCGCCCCGATCGCGGCGAGCACCGCCGCAAAGCCGGCGGGCCGAGCTGCGCCCGGCGCTCGCAATGGCGCCCCGATCGCGCCGAGCCCATCGCGAACCCCGCTGGCCGCGCCGCGCCCGGCCGGGCCGAGCCGGTCGGGCCGGTCGGGCCGAGCCTGGGCCAATGTCGCACCCTCGCGCCATCATGAAAACCGGGGGCGGTGAGGAACCCGAGTCACACTCGCAACCCGGTCGCGAGCATCAGGCCACCCGCCCGAATCCCGCAAGACGCCGCCGCCACGGCAGACGTGTGGCCCGGCCGCCTTCGGCGGCCGGGCCACACGTCCACTTCGCTACTTGCGCTTCTCGATCTCTTCGAGCGCCTGCGGCAGGACCTGGAACAGGTCGCCGACCACGCCGAAGTCGGCCATGCCGAAGATCGGCGCGTCCGCGTCCTTGTTCACGGCCACGATCACGCGCGAGGTCTGCATCCCCGCGCGGTGCTGGATCGCGCCCGAGATCCCCGCCGCCACATACAGCTGCGGGCTCACGGTCGTGCCGGTCTGGCCCACCTGGAACTTGTGCGGGTAATACCCCGCGTCGGTCGCGGCGCGCGAGGCGCCGACCGCGCCGCCGAGCGAGTCGGCGACCTTCTCGATGAGCGCGAAGTCCTCCGCAGAGCCCACGCCGCGCCCGCCCGAGACGACCACGCCGGCCTCGGCCAGACCCGGCCGGTCCCCCGCGGGCTCGTCCACGCGCTGCTCGACCTTGACGCGCCGGTCGGCGTCGGCCACCGTCGCGGCCACGTTCTCGACCGCGGGCGAACCCGGGGCCGGAGCCGGCTCGGTCGAGCCCTGCTTCACGGTCGCGAGCGTGAAACCCTTGGTGGCCTTGGACTTCACCACGGTCGCGCCCGCGAACGCGTCCTGCGTCGCGGTCCCATCGGCCTCAAGGCCCGACACGTCGGTGAGCAGCCCGTTGTCGAGCGCCACGGCCACGCGCGCGGCCAGCGCCTTGCCCTCGTCGGTGCTCGGGAGCAGGAAGAAGTCGGGCGAGGCGGTGCGGGCCAGGTCGGTGAGGACGGTGGCCTTGGGGTCGACGAAGTAGTCGTCGACGCCGTCGCCGTCGACGCGGAGGACCTTCGCGGCGCCGTACTCGCCCGCGAGGGAGGCGGCGGCGTCGTCGAAGGCCACGGCGGTGACGTCGCCGAGGGAGCGGGCGAGGGTGAGGACCTCGGCGGCAAGCTTGCCGGAGTTCGGTACGTACACAAGGATGTCGGTCATGGCGGTCCCCTTAGATGAACTTCTCGGCGGCGAGGAATTCGGCGAGCGCGCTGCCGCCCTGGCCCTCATCGGTGACGATCTGCCCGGCGGTGCGCTCGGGGCGGTCGGCCGCGCCGACGACCTCGTTGGTCGCGGCGGCGGCGCCGGCCTCGGTGACGCCGAGGTCGGCGAGCGTGAGCGTCTCGACCTTCTTGCGCTTGGCGGCCATGATGCCCTTGAGCGACGGGTAGCGCGGGGTGTTGATGGTGTCCCACACCGAAACGATGGCCGGAAGGTCGGCGCTGAGCACGTCGTATCCGTTGGTGCGCTGGTGTTCGACGGTGATCTTGGCGCCGTCGAGGTCGATCTTGCGCGCGCCGGTGAGGGCGGGGCGGCCGGTGCGGGCGGCCAGGAGCTGGGGCATGACGCCCATGTTGGAGTCGGTGGACTCGGCACCGGCGATCACGAGGTCCCATTCGAGGCGGCCGAGGGCCGCGGCGAGGATCTGGGAGGTGGTGAGCGCGTCGGAGCCGCCGACGGCGTCGTCTTCGATGTGGACGGCCTTGTCGGCGCCCATCCCGAGGGCCTTGCGCACGGTTTCGGTCGCCTGGCCCGGTCCGAGGGTGAGCACGGTGACCTCGCCGCCGTGGGCCTCTTTGAGCTGGAGGGCGGCTTCGACGGCGTATTCGTCGAGCTCCCCCATGACGTTGTTGGCGCCGTTGCGGTCGACCCGCAACTGGGCGTCCAGCCGTCTCGCGAGCCCCGAGTCGGGGACCTGCTTGACCAGAACCACGATGTTCATAGACAACCTCCGAGGTCGTTCTTGGCGACACTGCTGTTGACGGCGCTGTACTGGCCAGCGACGGTCCGGTGGCGCGGTGTCCGGCCGCGCGGCCGGGCTCTGCGCCGGCCCAGAGTCCTGGGCCGAACTATATCCTACGAAGTTACTTTCGAGTAACCACCTGTGCCGTTGTTGTACGAGGCGCGGCGGCCAGGCATGATTGGACCTATGGTCCGCGCGTTCGTGTTTCTGTTCCTCGCCCACCTGGCGCTGGTGATCGCCGCGGTCGCAGATTGCCTCGGCGGCGAGCACGCCCCCAGGAAGCTGTCCCGCGCCTGGTGGGTGCTCATCATCGTGATCGTCCCCGTGGTGGGCGGCATCCTCTGGTTCTCGGTCGGCAGGGCGCGTCCGCCGCGCCCGCAGCCCGGCAGCGGCCGCCCCGGCTCATCGGGCGGTCCCCGCAGCCCCCGCGGCCCGGTGGCCCCCGACGACGACCCCGACTTCCTGCGGGACATCGACCGGCGTCTGCGCGACGAGCCCAAAGAGGACTGAGGCCCTCAGGCCGACTTCTCGCGCCTGGGGCGCGCAGCGCGCCTGGGGCTCGACTTGGTCCTGGGGATGAGTGTGGGGTTGACGTTGCGCCGCACCACGTCAGCGGTGATCTCGACCCTCGCCACCTCGTCGGCGCGCGAGGGGATCTCGAACATGACCGGCTGGAGGACCTCCTCCATGATGGCCCGCAGGCCTCTCGCGCCGGTGCCGCGCAGCAGCGCGGACTCCACGATCGGGTCGAGCGCGTCCTCGGCGAACACGAGCTCGACGCCGTCGAGTTCGAGGAGCCGCTGATACTGCTTGACCAGGGCGTTCTTGGGTTCGGTGAGGATGCGCAGCAGCGCGGCCTCGTCGAGGTGGTCGACGGTGGTCAGGATCGGCAGGCGCCCGACCATCTCGGGGATGAGCCCGTATTTGAGCAGGTCGTCGGGCATGACCTGGGACACGATCGCGTCGTCGGCGTTCTCGGCGTCCTGGAGGTGGGCGGTGAAGCCGACCGTGCGCTTGCCGACGCGGCTCTTGATGATCTCCTCGATCCCGGCGAACGCGCCGCCGCAGATGAAGAGGATGTTCGTGGTGTCGATCTGGATGTGCTCCTGCTGCGGGTGCTTGCGCCCGCCCTGCGGCGGCACCGACGCGAGGGTGCCTTCGAGGATCTTCAGGAGCGCCTGCTGCACGCCCTCACCTGATACGTCGCGCGTGATCGAGGGGTTGTCGGCCTTGCGTCCGGCCTTGTCGATCTCGTCGATGTAGATGATGCCGGTCTCGGCGCGCTTGACGTCGAAGTCGGCGGCCTGGATGAGCTTGAGGAGGATGTTCTCCACGTCCTCGCCCACGTACCCGGCCTCGGTCAGGGCCGTGGCGTCGGCGATCGCGAACGGGACGTCGAGCATCCGCGCGAGGGTCTGGGCCAGATGGGTCTTGCCCGAGCCGGTGGGGCCGACCATGAGGATGTTGGACTTCTGGAGCTCGACGTGCTCGCCGCCGCGCAGCGAGCCCAGTTCGTCGAGCTGGACGCGTTTGTAGTGGTTGTACACCGCCACGGCGAGGGAGCGCTTGGCGTGGTCCTGCCCGATGACCCACTGGTCGAGGAACTCCACGACCTCCTTGGGTTTGGGGAGGTCCTCCCAGGCGACGTCGGCCTCCTCCGCGAACTCCTCTTCGATGATCTCGTTGCAGAGGTCGATGCACTCGTCGCAGATGTAGACGTTGGCCGGACCGGCGATGAGCTTGCGCACCTGCCGTTGCGACTTCGAGCAGAACGAGCACTTCAAGATCTCGCTGTCACCCAGGCGTGGTGCCATCGCGGCGTCTCCTTCCCTCGGCAGGGACCGCGGGCCCCGGGCGGGGGCCGGACGGTCCGGCACGGGCGGGTCCCGTGCGTCTGCCCGGTGTGCGTGCTTGCTCCGTAGATTCAGGACGAACCGTTACCTGAACCAGTATTTCGCATTTGCGGCCGGTGCGCCAGAGGCGAACCGGTGCCGGGTTCGGGCCGAACCCGGTGCCAGCGCCACGGTAGCGCGGACCGGCCACATCGGGGGGCGATCGTCCAGAGACGAGGCCCCGTCGCCTGCGGGGAGGGGCGGGCCGATCCGGGCGGCCCGCCCCTCCCCCGGTGCCTACACTGCCGCTTCGACCGGCAGGGCGTTCTTCTTGCGGTAGGTGAGGACGTTGTCGACGATGCCGTAGGCGACGGCCTCGTCGGCGGTGAAGATCTTGTCGCGTTCGATGTCGCGGCGGACCTTCTCGACCTCCTGGCCGGTGTGGCGGGCCAGGATCTTCTCCAGCTGGTCCCTCATGCGCATGATCTCGCGGGCCTGGATCTCCATGTCCGAGGCCTGGCCGAAGGTGCCCTCGGTGGCCGGCTGGTGGATGATCACGCGGGAGTTGGGCAGCGCGGTGCGCTTGCCGGGGGTCCCGGCCGCGAGCAGCACGGCCGCGGCCGAGGCGGCCTGGCCCATGCACACGGTCTGGATGTCCGGGCGCACGTACTGCATGGTGTCGTAGATGGCCATCAGCGCGGTGAGCGAGCCACCGGGCGAGTTGATGTACATGATGATGTCCCGGTCGGGGTCGTTGCCCTCGAGGACGATCAGCTGGCTCATGATGTCGTTGGCCGAGGTGTCGTCGACCGGGGACCCGAGGAAGATGATCCGGTCTTCGAACATCTTGTTGTACGGGTTCATCTCCTTGACCCCGTACGAGGTCTTCTCGGTGAACGACGGCACGATGTAGCGGGCCTGCGGCTGGGCTCCGAAGGACTGCGCGTGGATGTCCATGCTTCTGGTTCCCCTGTTCTGCTAGTTGGCCTCGGCGGGGACGTCGGCCACCCGCTTGACGACGTGGTCGATGAAGCCGTAGTCCTTGGCCTCGGCGGCGGTGAACCAGCGGTCGCGGTCGGAGTCGCGTTCGATCTCCTCGATGGTGCGGCCGGTGTGCTCGGCGACGCGCTCTTGGAACATCTGCTTGGTGTAGAGCATCTGCTCGGCGAGGATCGCGACGTCGGAGGCGGTGCCGCCGATGCCGCCGGAGGGCTGGTGCATCATGATGCGCGCGTGCGGGAGCGCGTAGCGCTTGCCCGCGGTGCCGGCGCACAGGAGCAGCTGGCCCATGGAGGCGGCCATGCCCATGCCGACGGTCTGCACGTCGTTCTTGATGAACTGCATGGTGTCGTAGATGGCCATGCCGTCATAGACCGAGCCGCCGGGCGAGTTGATGTAGAGCTTGATGTCGCGCTGGTCGTCCTCGGCTTCGAGGAGGAGGAGCTGCGCGCACAGGCGGTTGGCGATCTCGGAGTTGACGTCGGAGCCCAGGAAGAGGATGTGCTCCTTGAGCAGGCGGTCGAAGACCATGCTGTCGAGGCCGACCGAGGAGGCGTCACCACCGCCGCGACGGGCGACCGCGCTGACGACGTCCTTCTCCAATTGCGAGGAGAACGGAATCGAACGATCCATGTCTTGCACCTTCATTCTGTCTCGGCGATTTGCACTCGGCTTTGCGGTTACCAATCCAGACCTTAGCCCGTCGGGCCGACGATCGGACGCGGCTGGGCTCCGTGTTCGCTGCGAGCGGAGCGCGGCTTCGCCTGCGGGGCCGACCCTCACATCCTGGGGCACGGGCGGCCGGAGGGGTGCGCACAGGGTGTCCGACGGCGGACGGGGGCAAACGGGGCCGGATCGGGCGCGCTTCGATGGTCTCGGTCACAGCGCAGCGGGGACGGACCGAGGGCCCGCCGTGGAGACGACGGGCCCTCGGTGTGTTCGCTTGCGGGAGTGGGCTACTCCTCGGTCTTGTCCTCGGCGTCGGCCTCGGGGGTCTGCTCCTCGGCGGCCTTGCGGCCGGGGAACAGGTCCTCCTCGGTGAGGTCCTTGCCGGAGGCGTCGGTGATGGACGCTTCCTTGACGACCTCTTCGAGCGCGAGCTGCTGGCGCAGCGAGGAGGCGATCTGCTGGAGGCCGCCGTTGGTGCGCAGCTCGTCGACGAAGCGCTGGAACTGGTCCTGCGGGACGCCGCGCTGCTGGGCCTGGCGCACGACCTCGGCGGTCATGAGCTCGCCGGAGACCTCGAGTTCGCGGTCGGCGGCGATGCGGCCCAGGATGATCGACTGGCGCAGGTTCGACTCGACGTCGTCGCGCAGTTCGGCGTCGAACTCCTCGGCGGTCTTGCCGACCGCGGTGAGGTACTCGTCGAAGCCGCCCGCGAGCTCCACGACCTGCTGTTCGAGGTGGCCGCGGGTGTGCTCGATCTCGGCGTCGACGGTCTTCTCCGGCAGCGGCAGCTCGACGGCCTCGATGAGGGCTTCGAGGGTCTTCTGGCGGGCCTCGTTGGCCTTGCCGGTCTTGCCCTGGGTCTCCAGGCGCTCGCGGGTGGCGTTGCGCAGTTCTTCGAGGGTGTCGAAGGGGCTGGCCATCTCGGCGAAGTCGTCGTCCAGGTCGGGCAGCTCGCGCTCCTTGACCTGGGTGACCTTGACCTCGACGTCGGCCTCTTCGCCGTCCTGCTCGCCCGCGAGGGTCGACTGGATGGTCTTCTCGTCGCCCGCGGCCATGCCGACCAGGGCGTCGTCGAGGCCGTCGAGCAGGTTGCCCTGGCCGACCTCGTGGCTCATGCCGGTGACCGAGCCGCCCTCGACCTCTTCGCCGTTCTGGGTGGCGCGCAGGTCGATCACGACGAAGTCGCCGGTGTTCGCGGCGCGCTCGACGGTCTTGAGGGAGGAGAAGCGCAGGCGCTGGGACTCGATGTCGGCGTCCACGTCCTCTTCGGTGACGTCACCGGACTCGACGGTGACCTTGAGGGAGGCGAAGTCGGGGAGGTCGAACGCGGGGGTCACGTCGGTCTCGACCACGAACTCGAACGGCTTGCCCTCTTCGATGGGCTTGACCTCGGTCAGCTCGGGGCGGCCGAGCGCGTTCACGTCGTTCTCGGAGACGGCCTGGGTCAGGTTGGCCTGCACGGCCGGGTCCATCGCCTGGGCGAGCACGGACTCGCGGCCGACGCGCTGGTCGATGACCTGGCGGGGGGCCTTGCCCGGGCGGAACCCGGGGACGCGGATCTGCTGCCCGACCGTCTTGTACGCCTCGTTGATGAACGGCGCCAGTTCCTCGAACGGCACCTCGACCGACAGCCGTACCCTGGTCGGGCTCAGGGTCTCGACAGTGCTCTTCACAGACGTACTCCTAGATCGTTTCGCTCTATTGCCGTGCGATATCGCTTTTGCGTCGGGGCAGGGGCCACTCGAAGAGAATCGGGCCGCCGGCAGCGCAGCATCGACCCCCGCTCCGGACGAGTCTAGGCCGCCCTGGCCTGGCAGCCCCGGCGGGTGTGGTCGATATCGCCCGGCGTCACCTTCGCACGGGCCGCTGGGTCGGGCCGTCCGGCCTGCCGCTGGGGCCTCGAATCACCCGGTCGGGCCGCCGCACGGGAGGCCCGTTCGCGCAGATCGCCTAGAATCCGACGTGAAATCGTTCTCCGGAGGACGCGTCCCGTCTTCCGCCCCCTGGACAGGAGCGAACCCAGTGGCCCCTTCCGCCATCCTGGTCTTCACCAAGACGACCGGTTTCCGGCACGAGTCGATCCCCGCCGGGCTCGCGGCCTTCGAAGGCCTCGCCGCCGAACTCGGGTACGAGGTCGAGCACTCCGAGGACGCGGCCGTGTTCAACCCGCTCGACCTCGCCCGCTTCGCGGCCGTCGTGTGGCTCTCGCCCTCGGGCGACGTCCTCGGGGAACTCGAACGCGCCGCCTTGGCGGACTTCGTGACCGGAGGCGGGGGCTGGATGGGCGTCCACGGGGCGGCCACCGCCGAGCAGTCGTGGCCGTTCTACCGGGAGCTGGTGGGCGCGCGGTTCATCGGACACCCGCCGGGCTGCACCGAAGGCGAGATCGACGTCAAGGACTCAGGTCACGCATCGACCGCGCACTTGCCGGAGCGCTGGTCGTGGACCGACGAGTGGTACAGCTTCGACGAGCGGCCTGAGGGCGTGGAGGTCCTGCTCGAAGTCGACGAGGACACCTACGTCGCCGGGGACCTCGCCATGGGCCATCCCCACCCGCTCGCCTGGCACCGCCGCCTCGAAGCGGGCCGCTGCTTCTACACCGCGCTGGGCCACGACGCGGCCGCCTACGAGGACGAGACCTTCCGGTCCCACCTCAAAGGCGGCCTCCAAAGCGTCCTGCCCGGGAAGTGACGCCCCGGCCCAGACCTGGTTGCACCAGCGCCAAAGCCCACGCTAGACTCGTCCCGGCTCCCTTCAGGGGTGCCGATGCGGGCGTAGCTTAATGGTAAAGCTTTGGTCTTCCAAACCAACGACGCGAGTTCGATTCTCGTCGCCCGCTCCACTCACAGTCACGCGGCGCGGTTCCTGCGCCGCAGCCCCCACAGGACCTGCACCAGGGCGCCGAGCGCGGGCAGTCCCAGGAACGCCCACGCGAACAGCTCGTCCTTGGTGATCCAGTCGATGCCCGGGTAGTACGAGGTCTCCGAAGAGAGCGTGCGCAGCCCGATCCCGATGATCACGCAGGCCAGCGCGGCCGAACCATAGGCGATCCTCCTGCCCGGCAGCGGGATCGCGGCGGCGACGAACACCGCCGCGGCGCCGAGGTAGCAGAGCGTGAACGCGATCGGCGCGGGTCCGTCGCTGCCGATCATGAACGACAGCACGGTGATGTAGAGCGAGAGGGCGCCGCACAGCAGCGCGCCGCCTTCGGCGAGGTAGGTGTCCAGGCGGGGGCGCGGCATCCGCCACGCGGTCCACAGCAGCCACGGCGCGGGCAGCGCCAGGGCCACGATGAGCACGACAGGCGTCGCGTCGCCCGCGAAAAGTCCGGCGACGAAGGCGAGGAACCAGACGACGGGGGCGAGCGCCCACGTCACGATGGACTTCGCGGTCGCGCGGTCGGTGGTGTTCGTGGTGATGTTCATGGGATCAGTCTCGCAACCGTGCGCAAGAGGCCGACTACTCGAATCGGGGTTTTGTTGTAGGGTCTCGACAACGAACGTGCCCTCGGTGTCCCTTTCGCCCCGTAGTTTTCTAGGTTCTCGCCAAACGGTTCACCACAGGTCGGCGGGCCAGGCTTTGAGGATCGTCTCGTCGTAGTCGCCGGTGTCGGTGACGATCTGGCCGGGGAGGAAGTAGGCGACGGTGCCGGGGAGGGCGACGCCTTCGCCGGTGGCGAGGTCGTAGGCGTAGACGGTGTAGGAGCTCCAGCCCCACATGCCGGCGTCGCCGTAGAGCCAGAGGGTGGAGCCGATGACGGTGGCGCGGTCGCCGCTGCCGAAGGCGGTGGAGGCCCGCCAGCGCTCGGTTCCGGTGGCGGTGTCGTAGGCGGCGAGGGTGTCCTCGCCCGCGTCCCAGTCCAGGACGATGAGGGTCGTGGCTTCGGGGTCGATCGCGAGGGCCTGGCCTTCGGTGAGGGCCTCGAAGATCGACTCGCCGGTCTCCAGGTCCACGATGGATGGTACGCCGTCGATGGTCAGGGGCAGTTTGCCGTCGACTTCGCCAGAGGCGGGCAGGCTCCCGCAGTAGGTGTAGTCGGCGGTCTTGCGGGTCATGGCCTCGATCTGCCAGGCCGGGTCGGTCTGGCCGAAGCGGTGGCCCGCGAGGCTGGCGGTGCAGCCGTCGGCGGGGTTGTCGTCGTAGTCGTCGTAGACGACGAGGGTGTCTCCGGCGAGGGTGGTCTTCCCGTGGGTGGCGACGCTGGTCAGGGCCCGGCCGTGCTCGTAGACGGTGACGGTGCGGGAGCTGTGCCCGGTCGGGTAGGACGCGACGAGGAGCCTCTCGGGCAGGGGCGTGCCGGTCCAGGAGCTGCCGGTCTCGGCCTGGGCGCTGGCGTAGGTGGGCACCGACCACAGGGTGCGCAGGTCGGTGGGGTGGCGGGCGTAGAGGGTGCAGTCGCCGATGTGGTTCTCCTGCTTGCCGGTGCACTCGGTCATGAGCACGGCGTCGGAGAACACCGAGACGAACGAGGCCTCCTGGTCGTGCCAGACCTCTTCGCCGGTGTCGAGGTCGAGCGCGACGGTGTCCTCGCGGCCGGGCCACTCGTAGTCGTCGTCGGTGAAGTCGTCGGGGCTCTTGGAGATCACCACGACGTCCTCGCCGATGCCGATCTCGGGGCCGAACTCCTCCCAGGTGTAGGACCACACGACCGTGCCGTCCTTCTGGAGTTCGAGCTTGCCGTCGGTGCGGTGGAGTTCGCCTTGGTCGATGTGGGCGATCTGGGCGGTGTCCTCGTCGTTCTCCGCGACCCAGTCGGGTTCGCCGCCGTAGAGCGAGATGCCCGCGGGGAGGTCGGAGGCCGCTTCGGGGGTGTCGGTGGTCGGCTCGGACTCGACGTGCTGGGGCAGTTCGCCTTCGGGCCAGGCCGAGCGGCCCGGGAAGTCGGGTGAGTGGAGCGGGGCCAGCGCGAAGGTCGCTCCGATCATGGCGAGGGCGAGGCCCGCGGCCCCGTACTGGACGGTCCGCGGCCAACTGCGCAGCTCGCGCCACAGCGTGACGTGGTCGTCGTCCGGGGCGGGCATCGGGTCCTCCAGGCGGTGCGTGGGCGTCGCTTCGCACGATAACCGCAGGTTGCCAGTTGCGGCGGGCGCCTATTGTCGGTGCGAACATTCCCTAGCCCCGGATGCGCCCATGCCCACGACCGAAGACCTGCCCACCCGGACCCGCCGCGAAGGCCTGCGGGTCGGCTGGCTCGCGCTGTTCGCGGTGCTGAGCCTGATTCCGTTGAACGTGTGGCACCACGTGCGCGAGCCCGATTCGCCCGAGGAGGTCGTGGCGGCGTTCATGGAGGCGGTGCGGGACAAGGACCTCGACGAGGCGTTCGGGTACGTCGACTCGGGGATTCCGGCCGGGCCGGACGCGGATTTCCTGCACCCGGACGCGATCAGCGAGTGGGATCTGCTGGAGGTCTACGAGATCGCCGGAATGAAATGGGAGAACTTGGTCCGAGTCACGATCGGCACCGAGGACGGGACCGCCAGCGGAGTGTTCAAGGTCTACGAGTTCGAAGGCGAATACACGATCGCCGACCCGTTCCAGTCGGTGTCGCTGACGGCGACCTCGTACCTGTCGGTGCAGGTGAACGACCGAGTGGTGGCGGCCGAGCCGGACTCGAACTGGATCAACTGGTACAGCGGGCAGGTGCGGCGGACCGTGGAGCTGCTGCCGGGGGTGTACAGCTTCTTCGGCGGTGAACCGGTGGCGCTCTTGGGGTACCAGGAGGAGCCGATCGGCGTGGTGGTGCCGCCGCCCGCGCCGGGCGGGGACACCGCGGTGCAGTTGCAGGCGGCGGTGAACGAGTACCTCGACGCGTGCGTGGAGTACCGCGTGGAGGCGCCGACCGGGTGTCCTTTCGCGACGGACGGGCAGGTGGACACCTCGGATCGGGTTCGGATGGACCGGGTCGAGGACGCGGCGTGGACCATCGAGGAGTATCCGGTGGCCACGGCCGTGCCGGGGACGGGGCTGTACGAGGAGCCGGTGCTGCTGGTGGAGTTCACCGAGCCGGGGCGACTCACCTTGGAGGGCACCGGGACCGCCGACTTCGACACCCGTGAGACGTTCACTGCCGCGTGCCGGTTCGGCGGCGGCCTCCTGCACCTGGTGACCGATGTGGACGGTTCGTTGCGGGTGGCGCCGCTGGGGACCGCCGTGGACGACACATGCAGGGGCACCGAATGAGGAGCGAGATGGGCATCGTGAAGTGGGCCCGGCCGCGCCGCTGGTCGATCCTCGCCGAGGCGGTCCTGTTGGTCGCCACCGCGCTGGTGGTCTGGCCGCTGGCCGTCCAGGTCGAGGAGGGACCCGAACCGGTGCGGGTCGTGACCGCGTACCTGGAGGCGTTGCGCGACAAGGACGTCGAGCGCGCCGAGGAGTACGTGTCGGAAGACTACGCGTTCGACGCCGATCGGAGCTGGCTGACCCCTGAGGCGATGTCGGCCGACTGGGAGATCGAGTCGGTCGAACTCAAGTCGGCCTCCGAGACCACCGTGCATGTCACGCTCACTTCCGCAGGCCACCGCGCCGACGGCGCGTTCAACCTCGAGAGCGATGACGAGGATAACCTGCTGATCACCAACCCCTACGTGTACCTCCAGACCCAGGGCGGGATTCTGTCTACTGTGGAAATAGGCGAGCGGAGCGCCGAGATCGCGCGGGTCGAGGGCTACCCGCAGGCGGTGGCCCTGTATCCGGGGTTCTATCCGCTGTTCGCGAGCGTGGCCGGATTCGAGGACGGGGCCTCGTTGTTCGCGCTGCCGGGCTCACACGGCCCCTACTACTACGGCGAGACGATCGACCTCGACCGCCTCATGTCGATACCGCTGCGGGAGAACGCGGCGGTCGAGGCCGCTCTCAACGAGCAATTCGCGGCATGGCTGGACGAATGCGCCGAGAGCGCCGTGGCCGCACCCGAGGGCTGCCCGTTCAGCGCCGGATACGACTACGCGGCGCTGCACGACGGCATGGAGGACTACGAGGAGGTCAGCGACCTCGACTGGACGGTCGGGGCCTACCCGGTGGTGCGCTTGTCCCCCGAGCTGCGGCTCGAAGTGGTCGAACCTGGCTGGATGGGCTTGAGCGGCAAGGGGATCGTCGGCTACGAGGACCGCGAGGAAGTCGCGATCGACAGCCGGTGCGGTGTGGACGTGGGCAACGTGAGCGCCACGATCGGGACCGACGGCGCGGTGGCGTTGACGCTGTTCGACGAGACGTGGAACTCCTGTTACTGAGGCGCGAAACCGCGGAAGAGCGCGTCCAGGGCGGCGTCGAAGCGGGTGTCGGGGCGTGCGGCGCCGGCGGCCTCGGTCAGGAGCGGGAAACGCTCGGCGTCCACTGTGTTCAATCGCTGTTCTTGGCCCGATTGGCCGGTGAGCGCGGCCGTGGCCGCGGTTGCGGCCACGTGGCCGATGACGAAGTCGTTGAGGGTGTACACCAGGTCGAGCGCGGCGCGGGGCGCGAAACCGGCGCTGTGGAGGACTTCGAGACCGTGCTCCATCACGCGCAGCGTCGCGTCGGTGACCGCCGGGCGCGAGACCACGAGCGGGACGAGACCCGGGTGGGCCAGGAGCGTGGCGCGCAGGGAGTGCGCGTACCCGGCCAGACGCGCCTGCCAGGGGCCCTCGTCGGCCAGTGACACCGTGGCGCGCGCGAAGACGTGCGCTACGAGGCCGTCGAGCAGGGCGTCCTTGTTCGCGAAGTAGTGGTAGAGCGTCATGGCCTCGACGTCGACCTCCGCGCCGAGGCGCCGCATCGAGAGCTTCGCGAGGCCGTCGCGGTCGACCAGGCGCACCGCGCCGTCGAGGATCGCCTCGTTGGTGAGCCCGGCCTTCTGGCCGCGCGTCCGGTTCGACGTCATGACAACCCCTCTTGATTATTCATACGACGTAAGTATAGACTCGCCGCTGGAAACTTACATCGTATGATTGGGAGTAGGGATGACCACGATGCGGACGCGGACCGGCGGGTCCGGCAATCTCACGCTGGCGCTGTGGGCGGGGCTCGCCTTGAGCCTGATCGGCGGCGTGGCGCCGCTGATCGACATGGCCACGGTCGACAGCCTGAGCGCTCATGTGCGCCAGGCCTACCCGCAGTGGCCCGCGGACCTGGTCGGGAAGGACCGGGACGCGATCGCGTATTCGCTGGCGGCCGTGGGCGGGCTCGGGGCCGCCGTGTGGGCGGTGTCGCTGTGGGCCGTGGCCAAGGGCAGGCGGTGGACGCGCGGGCTGGTCACGTCCGCGTTCGCCGTGGGGACCTTGGTGGCGCTCACCTGCGCGTCGCTGTCGGGCGACCAGTACGACCAGGTCCTGCCGCCGGTCTACAGCGCTTTGGTGCTGCTGCCGAGCCTCGCCGGGCTCGCGGCCGTGGTGCTGGTGTGGCGGCGCAGGTGACACCGGGTTCGCTTCGGATGCTTGGGGTCTCGGTTCGGGGCGCGGAGCGGTAGGCTCCGAGCGAGTCGACTGAATCGAGGCACCGCATGGCATCCGAAGTCGTGGTCGTGCACGCGAACGAGACGCCGCCCGAGTCCTGGGACGCCTCGGTGTTCCTGGCCGGGCCCCTCCCCCGGGCGGCCGCGGTGCCCTCGTGGAATCCGGACGCGATCGCCCTGCTGCGCGAGCGGTGGCGCGGGGACGGGCGGCTGGTGGTGTTCACGCCCGAGCCGCGCGGCGGGCTCGAAGCCGACTACATCGGGCAGATCGAGTGGGAGCACCGGGGCCTGCACCAGGCCGACGTGATCCTGTTCTGGGTCCCGCGCGAGCCGAACACGATGCCCGCGTACACCACCAACATCGAGTGGGGCACCTGGTACGACTCGGGGAAGGTCGTGTTCGGCGCGCCGCCGAGCGCGCCGAGGAACGAGTACCTGCGGTACCTGGCGGCCAAGGAGCACGCGCCGGTGGCCGACGAGCTCGGCGACGCGGTCGACGCCGCGCTCGGCCTGATCGGGTCGGGATCGCGGCGCGGCGGGGGCGAGCGGGCGGTGCCGCTGCTGGTGTGGCGCACCGAGAGCTTCCAGAATTGGCATGCGGCGCAGCGCGAAGCGGGCAACACTCTCGAGGACGCGCGCCTGGAGTGGACGTTCCGGGTCGGGCCCGACAAGTCCACAGTGGTGTACTGGGCGGCGCACGTGACCGTGCGGGTGGCCGCCGAGGACCGCTTGAAGTCCAACGAGGTCGTGATCTCGCGGCCCGACACCGCGCACGTGGCGCTGTACGTCCCGGGGCCGAGTCCGGAGCAGACGACGGTGGTGCTGGTGCGGGAGTTCAGGTCCCCGGCGTCCACTCCGGACGGATACGTTCACGAGCTGCCGGGCGGCAGCGGGAACGGGCGCGGCCTGGTGACTCAGGCGGCCGAGGAGGTGCGCGAGGAGACCGGGTTCGCGATCGGCGCCGAGCGGCTGCGCCCGCTCGGTTCGCGACAGGTCGCCGGGACGGTCTCGGCGCACCGGGCGCACCTGTTCGCGGCCGAAATCACCGAGGCGGAGCTGGAGGTGCTGCGCGAGCTCAGTGCCGAATCGCACGGCGTGGGCGGCGGCGAGGTCACCTGGATCGAGATCACGACCTACGGCGAGATCCTCGCGAACCCGTTGGCGGACTGGGCGACCGTGGGCATGATCGCGCAAGCGCTCGCCTGAGAAATCCTATATCATATAGGATATATCCTATATGCCGTTGGAGCGTTCACCAGAGTTCGATGTCGGAGAGCTGCTTGACGACCTCGGCGGCGGTGTCGGCCCGCAGGCGCGGGCGGTCGTCGCCCCGCACGCACACGAGGTAGCCGCCGCGGACGGTGCACGGCACGATCATGACGCGGAAGTCGCGGCAGGTGAACGCGGGCCAGATCTGGTGCAGCGACTGGCCTTCGTGCGGGTATTCGAGGATCGTCCAGCCCTTGCGCAGGCACACCGCGTCCATGAGCACCGGCAGGTCCGAAGGCAGCGGGACCTGCCAGAAGTCCTCGCCTCCGAAGCCGCGCAACGGAAGCGCGGTGGGCCAGCGCCAGGATTCGATGCGCTCCAGCAGGGCGATCACGTCCTCTGCGTCCCCGGGCAGGCCGAGGGATTCCATGACGCCTGAGCGGAGCAGGTGGGCGTCGTCCATGCCGCAGACCTTCGCGGCGGGCCAGAAGTCCTCGGTGTCGGCGGCCGGGGGGCGGTCGGAGAAGCCGGGGAGCGGGCGGTAGAACACGCCGGGCGGGTAGACGGCGCCGGCGGTGGGGTCAATCTCGGTGGGGCGGCAGACGCAGGTGCGGGGCACGTCGGGGGCGGTGCCTCCCGGTGGGGTGGAGGCCATGAACTGCCATGCGGGCGTGGTGCCGAGGCGGTGCCAGCCGCGCTGGGCGAGGGCGGATTCGATCTCGGCCACGTACGCGGTGCCGTGCATCTCGATGCTCATGGGCGCGAGCTTAGGAAAGATCGGGGCTCCCCGATGGACATCGGAGCAGAACGGGCGTGTCGGGTCCGCCTTTCGGGCCCCGGGCGGGGCCGGGGCCCGGTCGGTCAGGCGGTGGCGAGGCGGTCGGCGAACAGGGAGTGCAGGAGGCGGACCCCGGCCACGGTGACGCGGACTTGGGGCGGGTCGAGGATGAGTTCTCCGGTGCGGGGGTGGAGGTGGGATTGGGCGCGTTCGGTCATGCGTCCGGCGGCTACGGCGGATTGGTAGGCGCGCCAGGCGCCGTCGCCTTTGTCGCGGTAGATCCAGCCCTGGTCGGCGAGGAAGGCGAAGAGGCGGATTTCGCCGATCTCGATGCGCTCGTCCCTGGAGAGGAGCTTGGCGGCGTCGGCGACGGCGTAGTCGCCTTTGGCGGCGGCGAGGGTGCGCCAGGCGTTGGCGTCGGGTTCGAGTGCGGCGGCGCGGTTCTCGGCGGTGTCGGCGCGGTCGGCTTCGCGGATGACGAGTTCGGCGATCTCGCGCGGGGTGAGTTCGGCGCGGGGCCGGGGCCGGGCGGTGTCGCGGATCTTGGCGGTGAAGTAGGTCTGGGCGCGGGCCACGGCGGCGCGGCGGGGGTCGCCGTTCATGGCCACGAGGTAGGCGGCGAAGCGGGTGAGGCGGAAGTCGCCGCCTTCGGTGGGTGCGAAGTGGACGCCCACCTCCCGGTGGGTGTTGGCGCAGGCGGTCTTGGCGCGTTCGATGGTGTCGGCGAAGTGCTGCCAGGTGGTGTAGCCGAGCAGGGGCATGAGGTCGCGGGCGGACCAGTGCTCGCCGCGGTCGGTGCGGCGGATGCGTTCGAACGGGGAGACGGTGTCGTGGAGAGGCTGAAGGCGCATGTGCAGGCTCCATTCCTGTCGCTCGGCGAGCCGCGGCCGGGCCGCGGGGGGCGGTCCGGATCGGGGCGCATCGCCGGTGGTGTCGCTGGTCAAGCCCCTTGATCGTATCGGTGGGGTACGACATTTCCCGGTGTCGCGCAGGCGCTTCGGCAGGGGTGTTCACGTTCGGTGAGCCGGGCTTCACAGTTTCCGACAAATAACCCCAAGGTAGATCAAAGCCGGTCGATCGCGGTCCCTAGACTCGCCTCATGCAACAGACCCCGATAGCGGCCGCGGTGGGCGTCGAGCTCGGGAGCTCGACGGTGACCGTCGCGATGCGCCGCGGCGACGAGGAGACGGAGATCCGGCGGTTCGAGTACGACGCGGTGGCGGTGGTGCTCGACCGGATTCGCGCGGCCCGGGAGGAGTCGGCCTTCGCGGCGGCTCCGACGGTGATCGCGGTCCCGGCGGCGTGGAGTCCCGCGCAGCGCAAGGACCTCGCGGGCGCGGGTGAGCGCGGCGGACTCGGCAAGGTCGAGGTGGTCGCGGCCCCTCAAGCGGCCGCGGTGCAGTACACCGAAGGGCTCGGGCGCGAGCTCGGGCCGGGTGAGGCGCTGGTGGTGGCCGACTTGGGCGCGGCCTCGTTCGAAACGGCGGTGGTGCGCCGGGACGAGGGCCGCTTCGCGGTCGCGGCGCACGCCGACACCGGCGAGGTCGGCGGCGACGAGTTCGACCAGTTGCTGCTGGCGTACCTCTCGGGCCGCTACCGCGACACCGCGCCGGAGTTCTGGGACAGTGTGGACGGTGAGGGCGAGGAGCTGCGGACGGCGCTGCTCGCGGAGATCCGCGGTGCGCGCGAACTGCTCTCGAAGCGGTACCGGGCCGGGATCCCGCTGCCGATCGGCGACCGTGACCTGCATTTGACGCGCGCGGAGGTCGAGTCGTGCATCGGCGGCCTGCTCGGGCAGAGCGTGGACCTGGTGGCGGGCACGGTCTTCGACGCGCGGGTCGAACCGGCGGGCGTGATGCTGGTGGGCGGCGCGGGCTGGACGCCGCTGCTGGCCGAGGAGCTGCACGAGCGCACGGGCCTGGAACCGGTGGTCCCTGATCGGCCGGAGACGGCGCTGGCGGAGGGGGCGCTGCTGATCGGCCTGTCGAGCGCGGAGGCCACGGCGCAGATCGCATTGCCGCGCAAGCGCTCGCATCGAAAGCTGGTGGTCGCGGCAGCGGTGGCGGCCGCGGGCCTGGGCGCGGCGGCGGTGTTCGGAGCGGGCCTGGGCGACAGGGACCGCCCGGATGTGGACGTGGCCGACTCGGCGACACTGGCGGAGCCGCCGGGATCATCGCAAGCGGCGTCGGAAGCGGAAAGCGCGGGAGACTCGGGCGGCCTGGGCGGGCAGGACCCGTCGGGGTCGATCGACGAATCGGAGACAGAGGAGACGTCCTCACCGGACGGCGCGCCCTCCCCCAACGCCTCGCATCCCGAAGCGAGCGAACCGATAGAGGAAACGGCGACGACAGGGACGGTCCCGGCGGTAACGGGAATGACGGCACCGGAAGCAAAACAGACACTCAGCGCGGCCGGATACACGCAGGTCGCATTGGAAGGCGAGCGAGAAGGCATCTTCGGCCCCTGGTACGACGACTGCGAAGTCATCGAACAGAACCCACCCGCCGAAGAGGAACGCCCCTTCAGCGACGAAGTGACGATCACCTACTCCTACAGCGGATCAGACCAAGAAGCCTGCGAGGCGTAATCACGGTCGGCGGTCGGCGGTCGGCGGTCGGCGGTCGGCGGTCGGCGGTCGGCGGTCGGCGGTCGGCGGTCGGCGGTCGGCGGCGAGGGATTGTCGGTCCCTCGCGCGATGATTGATTCGGGGGCGACTGCACTGCGACACGCCCGACCGCGGGGGTCGATCCCCGCGGTCGGGCGTGTCCAAACTCGACTGCCCCCGACTTCCATGGTCGCGCGAAGGTGCGACATGACCAAGAAGCGAGCGACACTCGCACGCGATAGCGAGAGCCGGGGAGGCAGCGGGAGCGGGAGCGGGAGCGGGAGCGGCAGCGGCAGCGGCAGCGGCAGCGGCAGCGGCAGCGGCAGCGGCAGCGGCAGCGGCAGCGGCAGCGGCGAGGAGTGTCGGTGGCTCGCGCGATCATTTGAACCGGGGGCGCTTGCGTCGCGACACGCCCGACCGCGGGGGTCGGGGCTGCTCCCCCACCTTCGCTTCATCCCTCAAATCCGCGACCTTTGCTCACCGAAGAGCGCGGTGGCCCAAAGGGCCACCGCGCTCTTCTTTTCAGCCGGGTCGATTCGGGCTTGCACGGTTGCCCTTCACGATCCTGCCGTCTATGCGTAGGGGTCGTCCTCTTCGTCTTCGGGGACGCCGCCCCAGACGTCGTCGTCCTCTACGAGCCAGACTTCGTGCTCGCTGCCCGCCTCGTCGCCCGGGCCTCGGGCGCCGGCCGCTCCGGGGATCATGCCGTGGCCGCCCGCTCCGGCCGCGCCCTTGCCGCCGGCGGCTCCCGCCGTGAGGCCGGCCGCGCCCGCGGCTCCCATGCCGCCTCTCAGGCCCGAGCCGGAACCGGAGCCCCCGCCCATGCCGCCGCCGCGGAGGCCCGACGAGCCGCCGACGCCACCGCCGCCCTTGAGGCCGCCCACGCCGCCGCCCTTGCCCGGCGCACCGGTCAGGCCGCCCGACTTGCCGATCGTGCTGCCCGGGCGCATGCTCACGCCCTTGGGCCGGATCGACGACGTCGGAGGCTTGCTCGTCGGCGTCAGGTTGCGCCCGCCGATCGTGCTCGGCGACACCGCGCCGGGCAGCGACCCGCCACCGGGCAGCGTGCCGCCGCCACCGCTGGAAAGGCCGCCACCGCCGCCCAGTCCGCCCGGAGGCGTGCCGAGGCCGCCGCCGCTGGCGAGACCGCCGCTGGGGCCGTCCAGGCTCCCCGGCTTCGAGCTCCACGGGTTCGAACCCGACAGGTCACTGCCGCCGGACAGGCCCCCCGGCGGCGTGCCGCCGAGGTTGTCCGGGTCGTCGATGTTGGAGCCGAACGGGTTCTCCTCGAGGCTGGTCAGGTCGGAGCCGCCGGCGTAGTCGGACGGGGCGTTGCCGCCGTTCAGGCCGCCGTTCAAGCCCCCACTGGTGTCGCCCAGGCCCCCCGGCCCGGTCGAGTTGAGGTCCTTGAGGCCGTTGGGCTTGGACATGCCGTCCAGACCGCCCGCGCCGCCGCCGCTGAGGTCGGGCATCCCGCCGCCACCGCCGGTGTCGAGGCCGCCGTGGGGCGGCACCTCGGTGGAGCCGTCGTTGAACGTGGTCGGCTCGCTGGGCTTGGAGTCCGGTTCGATCTCGGTCACCTGCGCCTCCACATTGGAGTGGCGCTCGGTGACCTCCTCGTTGACGATCGCCGCCTGCTCGTCGAGGTGCTTGGAACCCTTCGGGCCCAACGTCTCCAGGCGGTTGGTCGCGTACTCCTCGGCCTTGCTCTCGGCCAGCGCCTGTCCTTTGAGGCCGCCCTCTTCGTAGTCGGGGTTGTTGTTGAGGTACTCCAGCCACATGTCGTAGGTACGCTGGCGGCCGTCGCTGACCTCGTCGACGATCATCGGGTCGAACCCGGCGATCTCCAACGCGGCCTTGGTCTCGTCGTTGGCGCGGATCTCGCAGTTGCGGAAGAACGGGGGCCGGATGTGGATGCGGTGCGAGCCGCAGCTGGTGCCCTCCATGTAGAACTTCGGCGCGGGGTAGACGCAGGCGGTGCCGCCCTGCTGGTCGAAGATCTCGGACTGCTTGGTGTCGAGGACCTTGATGACGCCGTCGACCCCGTCGTCGCCGCCGATGTCGTTCTGGATGGTCTTGCAGTTCTTCAGGACCGTCTCGACCTGGTCTTCGAAGGCGTCGAAGTCGTCGCCCTTCCAGCCCGAGGAGAGGGTGCGCAGGCCCGCTTCGAGGCTGGGCCCGATGATGCGGAACTCCTCGTAGAAGTCGGTCCACGCGTCCCGGATGGTGTCGAGGGCGTAGTCGGCCTCGGGCTGGGGGCGGATCGAGGCGACCATGCTCTGGATGGTCTGTCCTTCAGGGAGCATCATGGTGCCTTCGCGGGCGGCGCGGAGGTTGTTGATCTGGGTGGCCTGCGGGACGGCGGACATCAGCTTGATCCACGCGGCCTCGGCAGGTTCCTCCACTTTGCACGTGCAGTCGCCGGTGTCGCACTGGGGCTTGACGGTCAGGTCGTTGACCGCGATCGTGTACTGGGACTTGGAGATGCCCTCTTCCATGTCCTCGTATTCGGCGCGCTCGAACTTCGGCGTCTCTTCGTCGGGCATCAGGACTCCTCGGTCTCGGCTCGCTGGAGTATGTCGGACTCGATCTGGCTCAGGTGCTCCTGTGCGACCCAGGCGATGAGTTCGTCGGTGGTGAAGGGATACACCGCCATCGTTTCGGCGGTGCCGTCCGGATAGAAGTCCGGGGCGGTCTCGTAGGCGTCGACGCCCGGGTCGTGGAGGTAGTCGATGGACAGGTACACGACCCAGTCGCCGTGGCGCCCATAGGCGTCGATGTAGTGGCGGTTGGCGGTGTCGGCGGCGATGTAGAGGCTCTCGTCCCAGTCGCCGGCGAGTTCGCCTTCGGTCTCGTTGGTGTAGTCGACGCCGGCGAGGTTCTCGCGGCGCTGCTCGATCCGGTCGGCGAAGTTCGCTGCGGCCTCGGACTCGTCGGACCAGGGCGCCAGGCCGCCGCGGGCGGCGGCGTCTCCGGTGACCGAGAAGTCGAACGAGCCTTGGGTGTCGGAGAACGTGGCGAGGTCGAACAGCGCGGCGCAGCCGGCGGCTTCGGCGTCGATGCCTTCGCCGATGGCGTCGCTTTGGAGCGCGCCGTCGATCGCGGTGACGCCGAGCTGGGCTTGGAGGACCTCGAAGTCGCCGAAGGCCTCGCAGCCGGACCAGTCCCCCATCACGGCAAGGGAACCGGCGGGGGCGGTGGGCTCGTCGCCACCGGTGTCGCCAGTGCCGCCGGAGCCGCAGGCGGTGAGGGCCAGCACGGCGACGGCGGCGAGCGCCGGGGCCGCGCCGAGCCTAGAGCTGGCCTTCATAGCTGTCCATTTCGGCCTCGGTCTCCTGGTCGGCGTCGACGACGAGGTCGGAGGAGTCCTTGAGGGTCTTGAGCATCCCGGTCAGCGATTCGCGCAGGCCTTGGAGGTTGTCCCAGGTGGTGGAGTGGAACGTCTCGTAGTTGGTGCGGGCGGCCGCGGAGGCGTCGAGCTGCCCGAAGGCGGGCAGACGGCCCAGTTCGCTGCCCTTCTCCAGCCTCGGGATGATCGAATCGAGATGGTCCAGCTGCTCTTGGACGAGCGTGCGGTACTCCTGGATCGCTTCGGGGTCGAGCTCTCTTGCTGCCATTGGGGCGCCGTTCTGTGTTGGTCGGAGGCGGCCGTGCCGGTCGGGCCCGCCAAGACGATTCGGATGCCGAACGGCCTGGTCAGAGAACGCTCTCCGTCCCAAACGCCGTTCAATTGGCCTCCAGACGAAGTGAGGACGGGATTCTGATAGGTGACATGATATGCGCATTTTTCGGGCCGGCGAAACCCGCGTCCCGGTGAACTCTGCGACCCGAAGCGTTGCCGGCGTGAGTGTCTCACAGAACGGGCAGGACCCGGCCGCGAGCGGCCGGGTCCTGTTGCCTGGATCAGTGTCCGATGCGGCCGAAACCGTCGCGGGTCACGTTGACCACCGAGGGCCGGGGCAGCTTGCCGGGGCCGTCGGGCCATTCGGAGAGTGGGTTCTCGGCGCTGGCGCCGTCGAGCTCGCCGGGGTGCTGGACGGCCACGAGCACGTGGCGGTCCTCCACGATGGGCCCGCAGGTCTCGGCTCCGATCGGGACGGTCAGGAACTGCTTGACCTGGCCGCGCTTCGAGCCGTCGACCGCGACGCCGAACAGGCCGTCGTTGGAGCCGAGCGCGCTGCCGTCGGTGGAGATCCACAGGTTCCCGCTCGGGTCGAACGCGACGTTGTCGGGGCAGGAGATGGGGCTGACCTGGTCTTTGGGGAAACCGCCGAAGTACGTCGAGGGGTCCTCGGGGTCGCCGCAGACCAAGAGCAGGTCCCACGAGAACGTCAGAGCAGCCGAGTCGTTCTTCTTCTCGGTGAGCTCCAGGATCTGGCCGTGCTTGTTCCCGTTGCGCGGGTTGGCCTCGTCGGCGGCCGCGTAGCCGTCGGTGCCGCGCTGCGTGTTGTTCGTCAGCGCCACATAGACCTTGCCGGACTTCGGGCTCGGCTCGACGTCCTCGGGACGGTCCATCTTGGTCGCGCCGACCTTGTCTGCGGCCAGGCGCGTGAACACGTAGACCTCCTCGGCCGACATGCCGTCCACGTAGGACTTCGAGCCGGAGACGAGCTTGATCCACTCGCCGGAGCCGCCGAAGCCGCCGTCGGAGGGCAGCGTGCCCGAGCCGTCGATCTCCTCGGCCGGGCTGTCGCCGGTGAACCGCGCGACGTAGAGCGTGCCGTCTTCGAGCAGCGAACGGTTGTGGCGGCGGGCCCGGTCGCTCGCGCCCCACTTGACCTTGTTCTTGGAGACGTACTTGTAGAAGTAGTCGAAGCGCTCGTCGTCGCCCATGTAGACCGCGACGCGGCCGTCGCGGGTGATGCGCGGCTCGGCGGCCTCGTGCTTGAAGCGGCCCAGCGCGGTGAGCTTGCGCGGCGCGGCCTCGGGGTCGAACGGGTCGATCTCGACGACCCAGCCGAAGCGGTTGGCCTCGTTGGGTTCCTGCGCGAGGTCGAAGCGCGGGTCGTACTGCTCCCACTTGCGGGCGCTGGCCGCGCCGCTGAACCCGTAGCGGGCGAGCCGGGTCTTGGTGTCGGGGTCGGTCACCAGGGAGGTGTTGGCGAAGTACTGGTTGAAGTTCTCCTCGCCGGAGAGCACGGTGCCCCACGGGGTGGTGCCGCCGCCGCAGTTGTTGAGGGTGCCGAGCACGGTGGTGCCCGCGGGGTCGGCGGTGGTCTTGAGCAGGTCGCTCCCGGCGGCCGGGCCGGTGACCTCGAACGGCGTGGTGACGGTGACGCGGCGGTTGAGGCGGTGGCCCACTTCGGGGGTGAGGTCGCCGTTGCGGCGGTTCTCCTTGAGGGCGACCACGGCGAGGCCGTGCGCGGCCCAGCCGATCTCGACCTGTTCGCGGGTGGGGGCGGCGGCGTCGTAGCCGAAGAACATCAGCGGTTCGTCGGTGTACTCGTGGTTGGCGACCAGGACGCGGTCGAGGCTCCACGGGACGCGCAGGAGCGCGAGGTAGTCGCAGTTGTAGCCGAACTGGGCGGCCTGGGCCTCGGGCGTCTGGTGCTCGGCGTCGAACTCGGGCGCGCCCTTGAGGATCGGGTCGCCCCAGCGGATGACGACCTGCTGGTCGTAGCCGCCGGGGATGGTCACCGCGTCGTCCCGGTTGGACTCGACGGGCGTGAACTTGAGGCCTTTGGGGTCACGGCCCCAGTGGGCGAGCTCGGTGTCGGCGGCGGGCTCGGAGGCGATCGCGGGGCCGCTCACCACGGCTCCCGCACCCGCCGCGACGGTGGCGACCACGCTGCCGCGCAGCAGGTTGCGGCGCGAGAGGGCCGCGGCGATCACGTCGCCGAGGTAGGGGTTGTCGGAGGTGTTCGGCGCGGGGTGGCTACAGGCGTTGCCGCAGCGGAAGGCGCAGGTCATCGCCGATCGCGAGCCCTGGCGGGGCGCGAACAGCGGCAGTTGTCGACGATCGGAGGATCGCATCGCTATCTCCTGGCAGTACGAGGTGCGAGCGGGGTGTCTCGCGATGTGGTTGTCTCTCGTGACAGGACGCTATGCGCGCAGAAGGTGCGGATCCACCAACGTCGGGTGAACTCCGGGCGAACTGCCCCGAGCCGAAGCGGTTCGGGGCGAGGCCGCGCCGGGTCGTCAGCGGTCGAGGATCGCTTGGGCTCGGCCTCGCATGGCCGGGTCGACCATCTCGCCGTCGGGGAGCGTGGCGACGCCGCCGGATTCGAGGGCGGCGAGGACCGCTCGGGCCCAGGCGCGTTCGGTCTCGGTGGGGGCGAAGACCTCGTGGATGACCGGGATCTGCTTGGGGTGCACGGCGACGCGGCCGCTCAGGCCCAGGGCGCGGCCCCGCTCGGTGTCGGCGCGCAGGCCCTCGAGGTCGCCTATCGCGGGGTAGACCGAGAGCATCGGCGCGGGGAGTCCGGCGGCGCGGGCGGCGACCAGGAGGCGGACGCGGGCGTGGTCGAGCACGAGCGGGTCGCGGGAACCGAGGTCGCTGGCGAGGTCGGATTCGCCGAGGGCGAGGTGGGCCACGGCCGGGTGGGCGGCGATCGCGGCAGCGGCTTCGAGGCCTCGGGCCGACTCGATGAGCGCGGTGAGCGGGAGATCCCCGGCGAGGGCGGCGATCGCGTCGAGGTCGGCAGAGGATTCCACTTTGGGTATGCGCAGTCCTACATGGACGCCGGTCGCGCGGATCGCGGTGATCTCCCCGGGCGCATCGGCGTTGACGCGGACCTGCAAGGGCATCGCGGGGGCCTCGGGGAGCCAGGCGGTGACGTGGGCGAGCGCGGCGGCCTTCGATTCGGGGGCCACGGCGTCCTCCAGGTCGAGGATCACCAGGTCCGCGCCGGAGGCGGCGGCCTTCGCGAAGCGGTCGGGCCGGTCGCCGGGGACGTAGAGCGCGCTGACGGGGTTCATACGATCCCCTTGCGCCGCAGTTGTTCGAGCTGCTCGCGGCTGACGCCGATCTCTTCGAGGACCGCGTCGGTGTCCTGGCCGTGGCGGCGGCCGGGCCAGCGGATCGCGCCGGGGGTCTGCGAGAGCCGGAAGAGCACGTTCTGCATCTTGATCGGGCCGAGGTCCTCGTCCTCGACGATCTGGACGGTGCCGATGGCCTGGTACTGCGGGTCGGCGAGGACGCCGCGCACGTCGTAGACCGGGGCCACGGCCGCCTGCGCGCCTTCGAAGGCCGCGATCACTTCGGCGGTCGGGCGGGCCCCTATCCAGGCCGAGACGGCCGCGTCGAGTTCGTCGGCGTGCTCGGCGCGGGTGTGCCCGGAGGCGAACCAGGGCTCGTCCACGAGGTCGCCGCGGCCGACCAGGCGCATGACGCGCTCGGCGATCGACTGGGAACTGGTGGAGACGGCGACCCAGTCGCCTCCGCCGGTGCGGTAGACGTTGCGCGGCGCGTTGTTCACCGAGCGGTTCCCGCTGCGGGCCTGGAGGATCCCGAGTTGGTCGTAGGCGGTGATCTGGCCGCCGAGGAGCATGAGGATCGGCTCGATGATGGCGAGGTCGATGACCTGGCCGCGGGCGTCGCGGTCGACCCCGCGCAGCGCCACGGTGACCGCGTACGCGGTCGCGAGCGCGGCGATGCCGTCGGCGAGCCCGAACGGCGGCAGCGTCGGCGGCCCGTCCGGCTGCCCGGTGAGGGCCGCGAATCCGCTCATGGCCTCGGCGAGGCTCCCGAACCCGGGGCGAGTGGAGTAGGGGCCGGTCTGGCCGAACGCGGTGACGCGGGCGATGACCAGGCGCGGGTTGGCCTCGTGGAGGGCGTCCGGGCCCAGGCCCCAGCGTTCCAGGGTGCCGGGGCGGAAGTTCTCGATGAGCACGTCGGCGTCGGCCGCCAGGCGCAGCAGCAGCTCGGCGCCTTCGGGGGTGCCGAGGTTGATGGTGGCGGCGCGTTTGTTGCGGCCCAAGGTCTTCCACCACAGGTTGACGCCGTCCTTGGACGGGCCGTGGCCGCGGGAGGCGTCGGGCTTGGTCGGATGCTCCACTTTGATCACGTCGGCGCCGAAGTCGCCGAGGAAGGTCGCGGCGATCGGCCCGGCGAAGAGCGTGGAGACGTCGAGGACCTTGAGGCCCTCCAGCGGCGCGGTCATCGGTCCTCCGTGAGGTCCCAGGCGAGTCGGAAGCCGATGCTGCTGGAGCGTTCCGATCCGAGCCCGGGGAGCAGGAATTTGAGGCTGAACGTGGGGTCCTGGAGGCCGCCGTCGGTGTACCAGTCGGAGCCTTCGCTGCGGTGGTCGCTGCCGCCCTTGAGCATCACGAAGCGGGTCACGCCGTCGGAGTGCTCGCTCTCGGTCCAGTTCCACACCGCGGGGCGGCCGCGGTCGAAGCCCGGTTCGGCAGCGGCGAGCTGCCATTCGAACTCGTCGGGCAGCCGGGCCCCGGCCCAGGCGGCATAGGCGCGGGCGTCGGCGAGGGACACGCTCGTGATCGGCGCTTCGGGTTCGCCTGCGCTGTAGAGGAAGCGGTTCGCGACCCGGGGCGTGTAGCCGGTGGCGTCCAGGAACGCCTGGAACTCGGCCACCGAGACTTCGCGGGCGGCCACGGCCACCGGGCGCACGGTGACGTCGAGGGTCTCGGTGCGCGGGTCGTGGAGGCGCGGCGGGAGCGGCTTCCATTCCTCCACATAGGGCGCACCCTGGTAAAAGCCGGTCTCCCTGCGGCGGAAGGTGACGTCGAGGCGGCGCGGGCCGGGCTCGACGCGGATCGCGTCCTCGGGGGCCTGGAAGACCGAGCGCGCGGGTTGGACGCGGATCGCCTCGCGGGCGGGGAAGGTGGCATCGTCCGAGCCGGGGTCGGCGGCGGCTTCGAGGAGGAGCCTGGGGAGCCAGTCGGGTTCGGCCGCACCGGGGGCGAGTTCGAGGACGCCCGCGATGCCGCGGGCCGGGACGGTGATCGCGTCGGGGGCGGTCACGCCGTCGGTGAGGTCGAAACGGCGCGCGCCATCGGGGAGGGCCGCGGCGAGCGGGTCGCCGGTCCAGGCCTCGGAACCGCGATTGACGATCGTCCAGAGTGTCTGGCTGCCGAGGGTCCAGCGGGAGACGTACACGCCTGCGGCGATCGCCTCGGGGGTCGCTCCTTCGAGCGGGGACCACTCCCCCGCGACGAGGATGCGGTGGGCCGCGCGCTGGACGCGGAGCATGCGGCGCAAGGTGGCCTCGTCGCGGCCGTTCCAGCCGACCCACACCCCGAACACGGTGTCCCACACCAGGATGCCGGTGCCGTTCATCCAAGCGGACTGGAGTTCGCCCGAGTGGTCCCGGTTCCAGCGGCGGATCGAGTGCATCATGTGGCGGCGCTCGTACCAGTGCGCGCGCTGCACGCCGGGGGCCTCGGAGTCGGCGAACCACTGGGCCCAGCTCAGGAGGTGGTCCTCGATGCGCTGGTTGGGGACGCGGGACTCGCCTTCGAGGACCTGCGGCGGGCGCGTGGAGGTCAGGGCCTCGGTGAGCTTCGCGTCGCCTTCCTTGAGGGTGTCGAGGAAGACGCCGTCGACGCCGAGCTCAGTGACGAGCGCGGCGAGCTCATCGGCGTCCTCGCGGCCCGCGCGGCGGGTACCGGTGTCCCACGGGTTGTAGTCGACGAAGACCCGCAGGCCCCGCTCGTGGAACTCGTCCACGAGGGCTCCCAGACCGGGGACGTCGCGGTAGTGGTCGAACTGGTTGCGGTCGTCGATCCCGATCACGGGGTAGGCGTGCCACAGCACGAGGCCGTCGAGGCCGCCCTGGGAGGCGATCGAGTCGAGGAATTCGTCCACAGTGAACTGTTGGTTCTCGTGGTCGAACAGGCGCTCGTCCCAGAGCCAGACTTGGGCCACGGCGTGGGCGCTGGCGGCCCAGCGGGTGTCGGGGTCCTCGTAAGCCTTGCCGGAGTAGGCGAGTCGGGCACGGGCCTCGGCACGCCAGGTGTCGAGGTCCTCGCGCCAGCGCGGCCAGTCGGCCGGGTCGTCCGGGGCGGCGAAGATCTTGGCGATGTCGCCGACCTCGGGAGCGATCACGCCGCCGGGCGGCAGGTGCGTGGGTCGGTCGATGGGCCTGGGCACCAGTGGGTCGAAGGTGTTGGTGGCTGCTTCGTCCGGGTCGGGCGCGGTGGGTTCAGCGGGTCGCACGGAAGGCCTCCACTTCGGATCGCATGGGAATGGACGGCACCGCGCCCTTGCGCTGCACGGCGATCGCGGCGGCGGCGGTGGCGAAGCCGGTGGCCTCCACCAGATCGGCGAGCGCGGGCCCGCGAAGGGCGGCGGCGAACGCGCCGACGAACGTGTCACCGGCGCCGGTGGTGTCGACGGCTTCGACGGCGTGGCTGGGGACGCGCACGGGCGCTTCGCCGGGAACGCCGACGAGCGCTCCGGCGGCGCCGAGCGTGATGATCACGGCGCAGCCGTGGGCGGTGAGGGCGTCGAGGAGTGCGGTGTCGGAGGAGGGTTCGCCCGCGGCGGAGCCGCTGGCGAGTTCGGCGGCCTCGTGCTCGTTGACCACGAGCACGTCCACTTCGGCGAGCAGGTCGAGCGGCACCGCGCCGCTGGGGGCGGCGTTGAGGACGGTGCGGGTCCCCGAGGCCGAGGCGGTGCGGACGGCTTCGGCGACGGTGGCGATCGGGGTTTCGAGTTGCAGCACCAGGACATCGGCGGCGGCGATGGCGTCACGTTCGGAACCGGTGAGCCCGGTGAGGGTGGCGTTCGCGCCGGAGTCGACCACGATCGAGTTCTCGCCGGTCCGGTCCACGAAGATGATCGCGGTCCCGGTGGGCGCTTCGGACCGGCGGTCGAGGAGGGTGATCCCCGCGCTGCGGGCCTCGGAGGCGAGCCGGTCGCCGTTGGCGTCAGCGCCGAGAGCGACGACGAAGCGCACGTCAGCGCCCGCGCGCGCGGCGGCGACGGCCTGGTTGTTGCCCTTGCCGCCGGGGAAGGCTGAGGCGCTGCGGGAGAGCACGGTCTCCCCGGGGGCGGGAATGCGGTCGACCTCGTAGACGAGGTCGAGGTTGGCACTGCCGAGCACGGTGACGATCATCGAACGGCCTCCGAGGTTCGGGCGACGGGGGACGAAGGCGGTGCCTCGCCGCAGCGCGGGTTCGAAACGGCGAGTTCCACGTCGCCGGGCGCGGGGACACGGCCACTCTCGGCGTCGAAGTCAAGACGCCCGCCCGAGGCGGCAGCGCCACACGCGCGCATCCGCTTGGGCGCGGGCCTCCGGCGTGCCTCAGCGTCGAAGACGAGATTCGCACTGGCGAACACGGCCACGCCGCCCCTGAGCGCCCGCCCGCCGGGCGCGGCGGTGCCGCGCGAGCGCATCCGCCCCCCGGGAACCGGCCTCCGAACCACCTCGACCTCGAGGACGCGATCCGCACCACCGAACACGGCCGCGCCGCTCCTGAACGCCCGCCCACCGGGCGCAGCCATGCCGCGCGAGCGCATCCGCCCGCCGAGTGCCGCCGCGCCTCGCACGCCCATACGCACCCGGAGGCCCGCGCCGTCTGCGCGGCGGGCGCGTTGGCCGTCGAGGTGGGCGCTGCCCACCGCTGTGTCCGTCATCGTGCTGCCTCCACGGTTCGGATCGCCAGGGCCGAGAAGCGGGCTCCGTCGAAGCCTGGAACTGAAGTGGCGTAGCGGTCGTCCAGTGGTGTGATCCATTCGGGCGGAAGGGCTTTCGCTCCCGTGGTCGCGCCGGTCAGCGCGCCTGCGGTCGCTCCCACCGAGTCGGTGTCCCAGCCGCCGGTGACGGCGAGGGTGATCGTGCGGGCGAAGTCGCCGTCGCCTCGGGTGAGGGCGAACGCGAGCAGTGCCGCGTTGTTGAGCACGTGGACCCAGTGCAGGTGGCCGTATTCGGCGTGCAGCGCGTCCACTGCCTCCTCGTCGGGTGTGTCTCCGCGGCCGAGGCTCACTCCGAAGTGGATCGCCTCTGCGTAGCGGCTGCGCGCCGGGACCACGCTCAAGCCCGCCTTGATGACGGTGGCCATGTCCGCCCCTGAAACCGCCGCCGCGCTCGCGGCCGCGGCGAACATCGCTCCGTAGAGGCCGTTGCGGCCGTGGCTGAGGCGGGCGTCGGTCCAGGCCAGGCGGGCGGCGTCGGCGGGGTCGCCGGGGGCCGTCCAGCCGTAGAGGTCGGTGCGGATCTGGGCGCCGATCCAGTCGCGGAACGGGTTGCGCACGGCCCCGGCGACCTCGGGCGCGTAGCCGTCGAGGAGGTTGCGGTAGGCGATGCGCTCGGCGGTGAAGACGCGGCCGCCCGGCAGCTGGTCGAGCCAGGCCTGCGCCACGTCAGCGGTGGTGAAGTCGCGACCCTTGGCTTCGAGGAGGCCGAGGGCGATGAGCGGGAAGTTGAGGTCGTCGTCCTCGGGCATGCCGTCGATGTTCTCGGCGAGGCTCGTGGGGCGGCTGCGGCGGTTCCACGGGTACGTCGCGGCGAGTTCGGGGTCGAGGCCGCGTTCGGTGAAGTAGCCGCCCAGGGGCCAATTGCCGGTGTCCTTGGCGATGGCGCGAATGCCTTCGAGGGAGATCTTCTCGACCGGTTTGCCGAGCAGGCACCCGGCGGCGCGGCCGAGCCACGCGCCGAGGACCCGGTTCCCGTAGGAGTCGGGCTCGCGGTCGAGCTCGGGAGGTGCGATGTGCGCCAGTATGGCGTCGAGGTCTTCGGGTTCGTCGGCGTTCAGCGTTTCGGGGACGGGACGGCGGTCGATCTCGGCGAGGAGTTCGCGGGCGATATCACGCAGCGGCTCAGGCGCGGGCTCGGGCGAGGCGCCGCTGACGACCGGCTCATTCGCGCCGCCCGCGTCGAGCCAGCGTTCGCGCAGGTCGGCGGTGTCGCGGCCGTCGAGGTCGGCTGCCGCGAACGCGTGCGGGACGAGGTCCTCGGGCTGGGTCCAGCTCACTCGCATCATGCGGCCTCGAATGCGGTGCGGCCGCGCGCGGCGCGGGCGGCGCGGGCGTCGTCGGCGGCCCACACGTCGCGCGCGACCGAGGCGATCACGGGCCCGGTCGCGGTGATGTCGATGGCCGACCCTTCGCTGACGCCCGCGATCCATTCGGCGGGAACGGCGTCGAGGCCGCCGAGCGCGCCGGTGATCGACCCGGCCATGACGGCGATCGAGTCGGAGTCGCGGCCGTAGTTGACCGCGCCGAGCACGGATTCGCGGTAGTCGCCGCGGGCGGCGATGACCATGCCGAGCGCGATCGGGAGCTCTTCGATGGCTTTGGTGCGGCTGGGGATGCGGGCGTCCATCGCGGGCTGGCGGTAGTGCGGGCCGACGGTGTCGAAGGGTTCGACGGCGCGGCGCAGGTCGGCCAGGCCGCCCCGCCAGTCGGTGATCTTGGCGGCGGCTTCGGCGACCGCTTCGATGGCGGTCTTGGTGCCGTCCTTGGCGAGCCGGATCGAGGTGTCCACTACGGACTCGACGGTGGCCCCGGGGCGCATGGCCTCGGCTACGGCGGCGGCGAAGACCCCGGCGGCCTCGCGGCCGTAGCTGGACTGGTGGGCCCCGGCCACGTCGATCGCCTCGGCGTACGCGGCGTCGGGAGCGGCGGCGTTGACGATGCCGATGGGGCCCACGTACATCGTGGCCCCGCAGTTGACGATGTTGCCCACGCCGGCCTCGCGCGGGTCGATGTGTCCGTAGTGGAGCCTGGCCACGAGCCACTTCTCGGCGAGGAACACGCGGTGCAGCAGCAGCGCTTCGGTTTCGAGCTCGGGGATCCAGCGCTTGTCGCCGATCAGGAGCGGCACGAGGTGCTCGGCGATCGCGTGCGCGTCGAGGTGGTCGCGCACGGTGTCGTAGACGTCCACGAGCGCGGTGGTCATGAGGGTGTCGTCGGTGATGTGGCCGTCGCCCTTGTGGTACGGGGCGATGGGCCGGGCGTTGCGCCAGTCCTCCAGGAACGGCGGCACGATCCCGTCGATGAAGCCGCCGTATCGGGCCTGGATCGCCTCGGGGGTGTTCCCTTCGGCCGCACCGCCGAGCGCGTCGCCGACCGCCGCGCCCGCGAGCGCGCCCGTGGACTTCGAAAGCAGGAGGTCGTCTCGGCTCTGGGTGTTCGGCGGCGGGGTCATCGTGTCTCCTTGCGTCGGTTCGGTGTCCGCCGGGCGCGGGCCCGGCGGACACCGGGTGGGTGTTTCCGGTTAGCTGAGTTCGGCCCAGCCGTCGGTCAGCTGCTGCTGGAGCTGTTCGAGGCTGATCTCGTCCGCCAGGTACTGCTGGAGGGCGGGCGTGGCGTACTGGTCCTTCCACTGGGGATAGTTGATCGCGGACTGGAAGGGCGCGGCGGTGAGGCCTTCGCCGGAGGCGAGGATGGCCTCCCAGCCGTTCTCCCCGGCGGTCTGCTCGGCGACGGCGTCGCGGGCCGCGCTGGAGGCGGGGATCAGCCAGTCGCCCTGGGCGAGCGCGGCCTGGTGGTCGGCCTGCATGAAGAACTCGATGAACGCGGCGGCCTCTTCGACGTGCTCGCTCTCGGCGGCCACGGACATCGTCTGCGGGTTGGCGGCCTGGGCCGCCCCGGCGGTCCCGGCCAGCGGGGGCAGCACGGCCCAGTTGAAGCCCTCGGGCGCGGACTCGGCGATCTGCTGCGCGATGTAGTTGCCGCCCACGTACATCGCGTACCGGCCGTCGAAGAAGCCCGGCAACACGTCGGAGCCGCTCTGGGTCAGCGAGACCGGGTCGAGCGAGGCGTCGTCGTAGGCCATGGAGTGGATGCGCTCGGGCACTGCCAGTTCGGCGTCGCCGACCTCGATCGCGGTGGCGTCGCCTTCACCGGAGAAGAACGTGCCGTCGAAGCCGAGGGAGAGGTTCATGACGGTGGCGGTGGGCTGCTGGAGACCCCAGCCGACCCCGTAGGAGTCGCCTTCGGCGAGCTGCGCGGCCAGCGCCTGGAAGTCGTCCCAGGTGAGGGTCTCGCCGGTGGGGACCTCGACGTCCGCGTCGGTGAACGCGTCGGTGTTGGCGAAGACGACATAGGACTGGAGCAGGGTCGGGGCGGCCACGACCGCGCCCGAGGAGGTGGTGACCGACTTCCACACGTCTTCGGAGACCGCGGCGGTGGTCTCGTCGCTGAGGTGGGGGCCGAGGTCGGCGAGGTAGCCCTGCTCGGCGAAGCCCATGATGTCGGCCGACTCGTCGTGGATGACGTCGGGGGCGGTGCCGCCCTGGAACTGGGTCACGAGCTGGTCGTGGACGTTGTCCCAGGAGCCTTGCACGAGGTCGACCTGGACGTCGGGGTTGTCGGCGTTCCAGGCCGCGACGATCTCCTCGGTGGCGGCGATCGTGGTGTCTTGGAAGGCGAGCGACTGGAACTTGAGGGTGACCCCGTCGCCGGAGTCGTCGCCGCCGACGCCGAAGGCCGAACAGCCGGTGAGCGCGAGGGGCAGTGCCAGTAGCGCCGCGACGGCGCTGTTGCGGGTGCGCATTGGTTTCTCTCTTTCGGTAGTGAACGGCGCCATGGGGATCAGCCCTTGACCGCGCCGCTGAGGAGTCCGGCGGTGAGCCGTTTCTGGATGAGCATGAAGAACACGAGGCTCGGGATGCACGCCAGCAGCGCGGCCGCCGCGAGCTGCCCGAGCTGGACCTGGCCCTCGGCCCCCACGAAGCGCGCGAGCGCGAGCGGGAGGGTCTGCATGTCGGGGCTCTGGATGAGCACGAGCGCGAAGAAGAACTCGTTCCAGGAGTTGATGAACGTGAACAGGCTGGTCGCGACCAGGCCGGGGGCCAGGAGCGGGAGCACGATCTTGGCGAGGGTCTTGAGGCGGCCCGCGCCGTCCACGGCGCTGGCCTCTTCGAGTTCGACCGGGATCGAGGCCACATAGCCCTGGAGCATCCACAGCGAGAACGGGAGCGACCAGACGGCGTACACGAGCACGAGCCCGAGGAGGGTGTTCACCAGTCCGATGTTCTTGAGCAGCAGGAACAGCGGGATGATGATGAGGATGAACGGGAAGACCTGGCTGAGGAGGATCCAGCCGGTGGCGAAGGCGCGCATCCGGGTTCGGAAGCGCACCAGGGCGTAGGCGGCCGGGAGGGCCACGGCGGTCACGATCGCGGTGGTGGTGACGGCGACCAGGAGGCTGTTGCCCGCGGCGGTGAACAGGTCGGCCTTGTCGATCGCGGCGGTGAAGTTGGACCAGTTGAGGCTCTCGGGCAGCAGCCCGGCGTCGGGCGACTGGAGTTCGCGCGGGGTCTTGAACGCGGTGGTGAGCAGGAACAGCAGCGGGAACGCCAGGAAGCACATGTACGCCAGCAGCGCGAGGTACTGGAGCGGCCGGGCGAAGGGGCTGCGGCCCACTGTGGAGGTTCGGGTCATCGTGGTCATTGCATGCGCCTCCGCATCTGGCCGCGCAGGTAGAAGATCAGGAACGCGCCGATGAGGACGACCATGACGTTGCCCATCGCGGCCGCGTAGCCGAAGTTCCCGTACCGGAACGCCTCGTTGTAGGCGAACAGGCTCGGCAGCATCGTGGTGCCGCCCGGTCCGCCCGCGGTGAGCACGAAGACCAGGGCGAAGGAGTTGAAGTTCCAGATCAGGTCGAGGGTGGTGATCGCCATGATGATCGGGCGCAGCGCCGGGAGCGTCACGTGCCAGAACCGGTGCCAGGTCCCGGCCCCGTCGATCGCAGCGGCCTCGTTGAGTTCGGCGGGGACCGCTTGGAGCCCGGCCAGGAGCGTCACGGTCGTCTGCGGCATGCCCGCCCAGACGCCGACGACGATCACGACCGGGAGCGCGATCGAGGCCTGGCCGAGCCAGTTGATCGAGCCGGGGAGCCCCACCGCGTCCATCATGCGGTTGACGGGCCCGTAGTTGGGGTTGAGCATGAGCTGCCACATGATCGCGATGATCACCGGCGGCATGGCCCACGGGATGAGCGCGAGCGTGCGGGCGAGCCAGCGCAGCCGCAGGTCGAGGTTGAGCAGCAGCGCGAGGCCGAGCGAGGCGAGGAACTGGAGGATCGTGACCGAGAAGGCCCAGATCAGGCCGATCTTGAACGAGTCCCAGAACAGGCCGTTCCCGGCGAGTTCGACGTAGTTGTCGAAGCCGTTGAAGTGGGTCTCGGCGTTCAGCCCGGCGCGCGCGTCGGTGAAGCCGAGGGCCACGCCGTAGACGAGCGGGTAGACGCTGAAGAGCATCACCGGGAGCAGGGCGGGGAGGACGAGGAGCCACGCGTCGCGGCCGTCGGTGCTGCGGCGGCGCGGGCGCGGGGGTGCGGCGAGGGCGGTCATGCGGCGCTCCCGAGGGTGGATTCGCGCACGGAGAGGCTGGGGTCGATGACGAGTCGGCTCACCGGCGCGTCGGGTTCCTCGATCCGGCGGATGAGGAGTTGGGCGGCGGCCTTGGCGCGCTTAGACGAGCCGAGGTCCACACTGGTCAGTGAGGGGGTGGCGAGTTCGGCGGCGTCGGTGTCGTCCATGCCGACCACGGCCACGTCGGTCGGGACGGTGAGCCCTGCGGCGGCGAGTTCCTTCAGGGCCCCTACGGCGAGCAGGTCGTTCGCGCCGATGATCGCGTCGGGGGTGGACTGGCCGAGCAGCGCGGCGGTGGCGCGGCGCCCGGCCCGGTAGGTGAAGCCGGTGGCGGTGACCTGGAGTTCGGAGTTGGGTGCCAGGCCGAAGCGTTCGAGGGCGGCGAGGTATCCGGCCAGGCGGGCCGAGCCGGGGACGGTGTCGACGGGGCCGTTGACGAGCGCGATCCGTCTGCGGCCCTGCCCGATGAGGTGTTCGACGGCGAGGCCGATGCCGGTCGCGGAGTCGGCGCGCACCGAGTCGATGTCCACTTCGGGCGGCAGCGAGCCGATGACCACGATCGGGAGGCGGCTGGAGCTGAGCGCGTCCAGCAGTTCGGGGGTGACCCGCAGGGGGCTGATGAGCAGGCCGTCGGCGTAGCCGCGGTTGAGCGAGCCCACGAGGTCGATCTGCGACTGGGGGTCCGAGCCGGTGGAGGAGACCACGAGGCGGTATCCGGCCTTGGCCACGATGCCGGTGACGGTGCGCATCATCTGCACGTAGACGGGGTTGCCCACGTCGGCCACGGCGAGGGTGATCTGGTCGGTGCGGCCGGTGCGCATGGTGCGGGCGCTGGCGTCGGGCACGTAGCCGAGTTCGGCGGCGGCCTCGCGCACCCGCCTGGCGAGGTCCTCGGACGCGGAGCCGCCGTTGAGGACCCGCGACACCGAGGCCACGGAGACCCCGGCGCGGGCGGCCACCAGCGCGAGGTTCGATCTTCGAGTCGCTGCCATACGCATCCTCTGCGGTTTCATCATTGAAAACGGCGTGAGAACGTTCTTAGGAACGTTTTCAAGAACGATATCAGAGCTTCTCTCATATGCAACTGGGGTCACGTCCGCCCCAGATCGAGGGCGGGGACGCAGGTAGGGCCCCAGACCGTTCGGTCTGGGGCCCTGGGGTTCTGGTGCTCAGCGGCGGGCGCGGAGGGTGAGCGCCTGGTGCGCGAAGCCGAAGTGTCCGGCCTCGTCGTGGAGGGCGCTGGCGGTGGTGCCGAGGCCGCCGGGGCCGAACACCACGGTGGTGTCGAGGCCGAGCCAGGGGCCGGTCGGGGTGCGGAACAGGTGCACGGTGAGGTCCACGTTCGGGAACAGCCACTCCTCGGGCGGGCGGCGCACGGCCAGGCCGTTCGCGGTGTCCACCAGGCCGATCACGCGCGCGAGGTCGCTGCTGGGTTCGTCGGCGACGAGCGACGCCGCGGTGGTGGCCCAGGCCCGCGCCCGGCCGGGTTCGGCTGCGCCGACCTGGCGCACGTCGAGCGAGGCCACATAGCCGCCGGGCCACACGCCGGTCATGTCCCAGGGCTTGAGAGTCTCGGGGTCGGGCAGCGGGGGCGCTTCGCCTCCGGCGACCTCGGCGGTGTCCTGCACGGCGGTGCGCCAGATCCGGGCCCGCACGGCGGGGCGGCCGTTCGAGGTCACGACCGCTTCGAGCAGTTCGATGGTGCGGCCGGGGCGGACCACTTCGATGTCGATCGTGAAGGGGTCCATGGTGAGGACGCCGAGGATGTCGACGCTGAGGCGGCTGACGGCCAGGCCGTCGTCGCCCCGCTCGGCGAGGCGGCGCTCCAGCGCGTGGAGGATGAGCCCGTTCATGGGGCTGATGTGCTGCTCGGAGGTCGACCACGCGCCCGAGGTGAGCTCGGTCGGGGCGTAGCCGGTCTCGCCGTGGCGCTCGAAGTAGTGTCCGGTCACGGCGGGCCTCACGCGGCCACGGGCTGCGCGGCCCGTTCGGCGGCGAGCAGGTCGTCTCGCTTGACACGGTGGAGCACGAACGGGGCCAACGGGACCACGGCGGCGGCGAGCGCCACGAGGGTCATCCCGAAACCCCAGCCGAGGCGGCGGCGGATGAACAGGGTCGCGACGCACAAGAGCACGAACAACGCGCCGTGGATCGCGCCGAGCGGCATGACCAGGTCGATGTCCGACACCCGGCTAAGCAGCGACCCGAACACGAGCAGCAACACGAAGGACCAGCCTTCGGCGAGGGTCAGCATCCGATAGCGGAAGACGGGGTTCGCGATCACGGCAGGTCGTCCTTTCAACGCACGAACCGCCCGCCGGGAGCCGCATACATAACGCACGTCCCGCAGGCGATGCGGCCGACCCTAACACCGGGCCCAGCACGCGAAGGACCGCTCGCGCCCGGCTGTGGCCCAGGCACCCCACGTGCCCGGAGCCACGATCGCCGACCCCGAAAACAGCGCGGCCCTCATCTCTCGCCGACTTGTCACACCCCGATGGCATGGTTTTTGAACCGGGGGCCCACAAATTAGGCTGGCGACCAGCCGAAATGCCCCCGCTCCGCGCTGCCCACGAACCGGCCCGGGCGACCCGCCGACCGCGGCTTGTCGCCCGCACGGGAGGGCCCGCGAACCGGGGGCCGACTCGCCGACCGCGGCTTGTCGCCCGCACGGGAGGGCCCGCGAACCGGCCGGGGCGACTGGCCCCACACGGCGCTACGACAACTTGCCGTCGCGCTTGAGCTTCTCGATGTCCTCCTCGATCCGGCGGATCTCCGCATCGCGTTCCTCGGCCGCCTCGGGATCGGCCAGTCGCCAGAGCTCGTCCAGTTCCCGTTCGGCCGCAACGCGATCCGGATTCCCGACACCGGCGGCCCGCCAGGCGACCTCGTGCACGCGCTCGGCGAGCCCGGGATCGGCCGCGAGGATCGCCTCGACCTGCGTGACCACGCCCCCGGCGGGGCGGGCGAACTCGGCGACCTCCTTGACGACCCGGTCGCGGCCCGTGCGGCCGGTCATCAGCGTTTGCAGATGCGCCGCCCCGGTCACGGCCCCGACCACCACCAGCGTCGCGATCGGGCTGAACGCGAGCCCGTACAGGACGTTCATGCCCGCGCTCTCGCCGTTCGACACGAACGCCGCGAAGCACACCGCCATCACCACCGCGACGATCAGATACCACCAGCGCCCGAGCCGCTCCACCGCGCGGAACCAACCCGGCTTCGGGCCGCCGAACCCGGCCAGCGCGCCTTCGAGGCGCGCGATCGCCGCATCGGCCCCGTCCCGCGCCGGGCCCGGCGCGGTGATGATCATGTCGCCGGAGTCCCGGCTCTTGCGCAGCCAACCGACCTCGGCCATGAGGTCCTCCTCGTCGTCAGGTCCGGTCACCGTATCGCGAGCGACGCGAGGCGGTCTCAGGCCGCGGTGCGGAAACGGTTGCGGTACTCGGTCGGCGTCGTGCCGAGCTTGCGGCGGAACGCGCGGATGAGCGTGTCGACCGTGCCGAACCCGCACGAGGTCGCGATGCGTTCAAGCGTGTCGTCCCCCGCTTCGAGGCGTTGGCGAGCGACCTCGACCCGGGCCGACTCGACGTACGAGGCCGGAGTGGTCCCCAGCTCGGTCTTGAACACGCGGGTGAGCTGGCGCTCGCCGACATGCGCGGCGCGCGCGAGGTCGGCGATCGTGAGCGGTTCGGCCAGGTGCGCGTTGATGTACAGGCGCAATTCGTCCATGCGCCGCGTGGTCGAGACCGGTTCGAGCGGGACGCTGAACTGGCTCTGGCCGCTCGGGCGCTTGAGGTACATGACCAGCTGGCGCGCGACGCGCAGCGCGGCGGCCTCCCCGAAGTCGTCGGCCACCAGCGCGAGCGTGAGGTCGAGGCACGCGGTGATGCCCGCGCCGGTCCACACGTCGCCGTCGCGGATGAAGATCGGGTCGGCGTCGACGGCGACCTCGGGGTGGTCGGCGGCCAGCTGCGCGGCCGTGGACCAGTGGGTGGTGGCGCGGCGGCCTTCGAGGAGCCCGGCGTCGGCGAGGAGGTGCGCGCCCACGCACACCGAGGCCAGGCGGCGGGTGCGGGCGGCGAGTTCGCGGACCCGCTCGACCACTTCGGGGTCGCAGACGGCCCGCACGCGGCGGTCGGCGTCGCGTTCGACCCGGCCGGGCACGATGAGCGTGTCGATCCGGCGGCCCGCGAGGTCGTCGAACGTGGCGTCGGGCAGCACCCGGACCCCGGCCGAGGTGGTCACGGGGCCTGCGGTCTCGGCGGCGAGGACCACGCGGTAGTCGGCCCGTTCGCCGATTTCGAGGCGCAGGAGCGCGAAGACCTCGGGCGGGCCGGTCACGTCGAGGAGGTCGACGCCGTCGAAGAGCACGATCACCACGAGGCGTTCCATGGAGTCTCCGTTCGTTCGGCCGCGGACGCTACCAGCACATGTCGGTTTCTGCAAGTTGCAGGTCATGGCGGACACGCCGGATCGAACGTAGCTTCGGAACAGGGCGGCGACGGGCCGCCCCGAACCGAAGGAGACATGATGGCCGCGAAGACGTTGCGAGAGCTCACCGGCGCCGACCAGACCCCTGCCGCGCTGGCCGAGTCGACGGTGATCCTGGTCGACTACCAGAACAGCTACACCCGCGGCGAGATGGAGCTGGAGGGCTGGGACACCGCCCTCGACGCGGCCGCCGGGCTGCTCGCGAAGGCGCGCGAGGCGGGCGCGACCGTGGTCCACGTGCAGCACGACGGCGGCAAGGGGAGCCTCTACGACGTCGAGGCCGAGATCGGGGCGATCCATGATCGGGTCGCGCCGGTCGCCGGCGAGAAGGTCGTGGTCAAGACCGCGCCGAACTCGTTCGTGGGCACCGACCTCGGCGAGATCGTGGACGCGGCTGGCCACTCGGAGGTGGTGATCGCCGGGTTCATGAGCCACATGTGTGTCACGTTCACCGCCGAAGGCGCGTTCCTGCGCGGCAACCGGCCCACGGTGGTAGCCGACGCGTGCGCGACCCGGCCGCTGCGCTCGGCGGTGGGCGAGGTGTCGGCCGCCGAGCTGCACCGCTCGGCGTTCGCCACGATCGGGGACCTGTACGGCGTGGTCGTCCCGAACGCGGAGGCGTTGGGTTAGGGCAGGATCGAGTCGACGTAGCCGCCGTCGACCCGGACCGCCGCTCCGGTGGTGGCCGAGGCCAGCGGGGAGCTGAGGTAGGTCACGAGGTTGGCGATCTCCTCGGGTTCGATGAGGCGGTGCAGGAGCGACTGCGGGCGGTGCTCTCGCATGAACTCGCGCTGCGCCTCGTCCCAGGGCAGGTCACGGTCGACCAGTTGGTAGACGAAGTCCTCGACGCCGCCGGTGTGGGTGGGCCCGGCGATCACGGAGTTGACCGTGACGCCGGTCCCCGCGGCGGCCTTCGCGAATCCGCGCGAGACCGCGAGCAGCGCGGTCTTGCTGGTGCCGTAGTGGATCATCTCCTCGGGGATCACCACCGCCGAGTCGCTCGCGATGTTGAGCACCCGGCCCCAGCCGCGTTCGGACATGCCGGGGAGGTGGCGGCGGATGAGGCGCACCGCGGAGAGCACGTTGACCTCGAAGTAGCGCCGCCACTCGTCGTCGGTGATGTCGGTGGGCGCTTCGGCGCCGAAGATCCCGAGGTTGTTCACCAGTATGTCCACTGAGGGCAGACGCTCGGCCACGGCCGCTTCGCCGTCCTCGGTGGCGAGGTCGCCGGGGACGGCGAGGAAGCGGTCCCCTACCTGGGCCGTGAACCGCTCGACTGCGGCTTCGGTCTTCTCGGCGCTGCGCCCGTTGACGCCGACCCGCGCTCCGGCTTCGGCGAGCCTGCACGCGATCGCCGCACCGATGCCCTGCGTGGAACCGGTGACGAGCGCGGTCCTGCCACTGAGGTCGATCCCGATCATGCGGCCCACCCTACACACGCGGGCGGGTTGCGGCAGGCTATGCGAACTGACCGGCCACATAGCTCCCGGCCGGGGAGCCCGCGAACACGTTGAGGCGGTTGTAGGCGTTGATGACCGCGATGAGGGAGACGAGCCCGGCCAGTTCATCGTCGGAGAACTCCTTGCGGGCCGCGACCCAGGCCTCTTCGGCGATGCCGGTGGCGGCGTCGGCGATGCGGGTGCCCTCCTCGGTGAGCGCGAGGGCGGCGCGCTCGGCGTCGGTGAAGACCGCGGCCTCGCGCCAGGCGCCGACCAGGTTGAGGCGGACCGGGTCCTCACCGGCGTGGACGGCGTCCTTGTAGTGCATGTCGGTGCAGAAGCTGCACCCGTTGATCTGGCTGGCGCGCAAGAGCACCAGGTTCGGGATCTCGCCGGGCAGACCAGCGCCTTCGACGGCCGCGGCGGCGGAGTTCAGGTGCTTGACGACCTTCTGGGCGACTGAGCTGGCGTAGTAGTTGAAGCGCGGTTCCATTGCGTGTCCTTCGTTCTCGGCGGCGTGGTGCTGCTGAGACGACGAACGGCGCGCGGGAAGTGTGACCGGTCGGTGCCCGGCCTCACAGACCGAGGTCGCGGCGGGGGTCGCCGACCATAGTCGCCGGATCCACGATGCGGTCGAATTCGGCTTCGTCCACACCGAGGGCGATCGCGGCCTCCTTCAGGGTGGAGCCGTCGTGGTCGGCTTTGTGGGCGATCGCGGCGGCGCGGTCGTAGCCGATGTGCGGACTCAGGGCGGTGACCAGCATGAGCGAGCGGTCGAGGTGGGTCGCGATACCCTCCTCGTCCAGTTCGGTGCCCTCGACGCTGTGGACGCGGAGCTGCTCGGCAGCGTCGCCGAGGATGCGGGCCGAGTGGAGCACATTGCCGATCACGATGGGCCGCATGGTGTTCAGCTCGAACGTGCCTTGGGAACCAGCGGCGGCCACAATGGAGTCCTCGCCGATGACCTGGAGGCACACCATGACCGTGGCCTCCTGCTGGGTCGGGTTGACCTTGCCGGGCATGATCGAGGAGCCCGGCTCGTTCGCGGGCAGGCGCAGCTCGCGCAAGCCCGAGCGCGGGCCCGAGGCGAGCCAGCGCATGTCGTTGGCGACCTTCATGAGTGCGACCGCGACGCCGCGCAGACCGGCGCTGACGGCGACCATGCCGTCGAGCGAGCCGAGCGCGGCGAACTTGTTGGGGGCGGTGACGAGCGGGAGCCCGGTGAGCTCGGCGAGGCGGGCCGCGACGGCCTCACCGAAACCTTCGGGAGCGTTGAGGCCGGTCCCGACGGCGGTGCCGCCCGCGGCGAGTTCGCACACGGCCGCGAGCGAGGCGTCGAGGCGGCCCCGGGCGTCGCGCAGCTGCCGTTCCCAACCGGACCACTCCTGGCCGACGGTGAGCGGGGTGGCGTCCTGGAGGTGGGTGCGGCCGATCTTGACCACGTCGACCCACTGGACGGCCTTGGCGCGCACGGCGTCGGCGAGGGCGTCGAGCTGCGGGAGGGTGCGTTCGCGGATCGCCAGGAGGGTCGCGACGTGCATCGCGGTCGGGAACGTGTCGTTCGTGGACTGTCCCATGTTGACGTGGTCGTTGGGGTGGACCGGGCGCTTGGAGCCGAGCTCGCCGCCGAGGATCTGGCTGGCGCGGTTGGCCACGACCTCGTTGACGTTCATGTTGGACTGGGTGCCCGAGCCGGACTGCCACACGCGCAGGGGGAACTCGTCGTCGAGGTCCCCGGCGGCGACCTCGTCGCAGGCGCGCACGATCGCGTCGGCCAGGTCGGCGTCGAGGTCCCCGGAGGCGGCGTTGACGAGTGCGGCGGCCTTCTTGACCAGGCCGTAGGCGCGGTAGAGCAGGATCGGCATGCGGTCCTCGCCGATCGTGAAGTTCTGGAGCGAGCGCTGGGTCTGCGCGCCCCAGTAGTGCTCGGCGGGGACGTCGATCACGCCGATGGCGTCGGACTCCGCGCGGGTGCCGGTGGCGCCGGTGCCGATGGGGAGGTGCTCGTTGGCTCGCATGGCAGCAGATGCTACCCGTGGAGGGCGCCGCGGGGCCCGAACCTGAGGTGAAGGCCTCGCGAATCCGGCATTGTGCATTGAAAGCTGTCTATGTATTCTATGAGGACCCTCACGGAAGTTTCATCGGAAGTTTCGGCTTGAGTGGTCGCACGTCGACGCCGGCGCACGGGAGTCCGGGCCGCCGCCCCACACCGTCGATGATGGACTGTCGCCCTGGTCAGACAAGGAATCTGCCATGCCATCATCGAACGGGATCCGTCCTGCCCTGGCACAGGACGGTCCCCCGGGACGGTCCGCGCCGCGCTCGCGACTGCGGTTCGCGCTCGTCCTGCTCGCGTCCCTCGCCGTCGCCGCGAGCCTGACCCTCATGTCGCGCTTCGACGCCGAGGCGGCCGATCTGGGGGCGCTCGCCGAGTTCGACGGCGCGGACTGCGACGTCACCGTGCCCGGGAGCTGGGCCTCGAACTCGCTGCTCCCCGACCCGTTCACCCGGATCGACGGCACCCGGATCACCTCCAAGGACCAGTGGGAGTGCCGCCGAGCCGAGATCAAGGAGCTGGCCGAGCGCACGATCTACGGCGACAAGCCCGCGCCGCCCGCGAGTGTGAGCGGGACGGTGACCTCGTCGCAGATCACCGTCAACGTCAGCGACAACGGCCGGACCGCGAGCTTCTCGGCCACGGTGCAGCTCCCGAGCGGGACTGGGCCGTTCCCGGCCGTGATCGTCTACGGCGGCTTCGGGGCCGACACCAGCACGATCCTGTCGACCGGGACGGCGGTCATCGACTTCAACCCCGCCTCGGTCGGGGCCGAAGGGACCGCGCGCAACAACAAGCAGGGCGCGTTCTACACGCTCTACGGGGCCACGAGCAGCACCGGGATCCTCATGGCGCAGGCATGGGGCGTCAGCCGCATCATCGACGTGATCGAGCAGTCGGACGGGAGCATCCTCACCTCCTCGACCGGCGTGACCGGGTGCTCCCGGTACGGCAAGGGCGCGTTCGTGGCCGGGGCCTTCGACCAGCGCGTGGACCTGACGATGCCGATCGAGTCGGGCACCGGCGGCGCTCCGGCGCTGCGAGCGATCGCTCAGGAGAGCGGGTCGCAGCCGCTGAGCAGCGCGTACGGCGAGCAGCCGTGGCTGGGCGACGCGTTCGGCTCGTACACCTCGAACCCGGCGGGGCTGCCGGTGGACACGCACGAGATGGTCGGCATGATCGCGCCGCGCGGGCTGTTCATCATGGAGAACCCGCACGTCGAATGGCTCGGCGCCCAGTCGGGCAGTGTGGCCGCGCTCGGCGGGGCCGAGGTCTACAAGGCGCTCGGGGCCGCGGGGAACATCTCGTACCACTCGAACGTCTCGGACGGCACGCACTGCGCGACCCGCTCGGAATGGCGCGCGCCGCTCCAGCAGAGCATAATGACGTTCCTGCATGGCAACGGCAACCCTCCGGCGGTGTTCACGATGCACCCCAGCAAGACCGGCAACCTCGCCCAGTGGCGCGACTGGACGACGCCGACCCTGACCGACGGCCCCGGCTCGACGACCCCGCCCGAGGAGACCACCAGCCCGGACGGCCCGGGAGAGACCACGCCGCCGCCTAGCGGCGCGGGCTGCACGGCGGTCGTGGAGGTGGTGAGCACCTGGGGCGACGGCTGGCAGGGCAATGTTCACGTGACGGCCGGGAGCGGGGCGATCAGTGGATGGCAGCTGACGTGGACGTGGCCGGGGAACCAGCGCATCACGAGCTCGTGGAACGCGACGGTGACGAGTTCGGGAGCGACCGTCACCGCTGAGGACGTGGGCTGGAACGGCACCGTGGCGGCGGGAGCGACCACGAACGCGTGGGGCTTCGTGGCGAGCGGAAGCAGCGCAACACCAACGGTGACCTGCACGGTCGCCTAGCGAACCCACGGCGGCGGGCCAGCCAAAGGCCGGTCCGCCGCCGCAAAGCGAGACGCGAAAATGCGCGGAGCGCCGCTTTCGGGTCGGGCGAGCATGCTCGCCCGCTCTAGATCCGAGGACAAGCCGGGCCGGGCCGGGCCGGGCCGGGCCGGGCCGGGCCGGGCCGCCGAGAATGCGCGATCGCACCCCGCACCCCGCCCCCCCCCCCCCCCCCCCCCCCCCCCCCCCCCCCCCCCCCCCCCCCCCCCCCCCCCCCCCCCCCCCGG